>CAZOBQ010000253.1:0-1525 GCA_964578155.1 uncultured Lentisphaeria bacterium | reverse complement strand
CATTCCGGCTGAGATACTGACCGTTCCAGGCTCCAGAGTTTCTACACTTTGTAGGGTAGAAAAGGAAATACAATTTGTCAGAAACAAGAGACTCATTGCAGATAAGAGAATAACCATACGGCTTATAGTTGACATAGTGCGCTAAATCCTTCCATCATATGAATAAGAGTACAAATCTAGCAGGAATGCTTAGAGAGTCAAAGGTTTAGGGACAACTTAGCTTAATTCGTAGTCGAGATGTGATGTAGATCTAGAAATTGGATCATATACATCAAACGAGTTGTCTTGTTGGATAACTGACTATTTCCCTCCTACATGGAGAAGCCTCCGATCCTTAACTTTATGAAAAGATCAGAGGCTTCATTACTCCTGTTAATTCAGAGACTAATTATCTCAGATACACCATTTTAATGACTGATGAATAGTTACCAGCCTGTATTCGAGCAAGGTAAACTCCCGTGCCTACAGGCGTTCCAGCTTGAGAGGTCCCATTCCACTGCATAGCGTACCACCCAGCCGCTTGAGAGTGATTAATCAGGGTTGCCACTTCCCTACCTGTTATATCATATACAACAAGGGTGACATCCGAAGTCTCTGGTAAACCATAACGGATCGTAGTTGTCGGATTGAATGGATTCGGATAATTTCGCTCTAATGTGAATTCATCTGGAAGATTATTACTATCAATACCAACCACAAAATGGTTGATCGCTTCCGATGATTCACCTTCATTTTGATTAAAGTCCACCGCTGAGATCCGATAATAGTATGTAATTCCAACTTCTACACCTGAATCGAGGTAGCCAATTTCCTCAGTTTCCAGGATCAGCTCTTCAGTTGCAAAATCTTCGACGGTGCTACGATAGAGTCTGAAATATTGAAAATCCTCATCCTCTGCATGATCCCAACTTAAAACAACCTTGTCATTTTCCTCATAGGCCGTCAAGCCCATTGGTGGTCCTGGAAAAAGATTATCCCACGAGGAGCCCCAGGCTGATTCTGATCCAAAATACTTTTCAGGATCCATAGTATGGGCGATGATCCTGAATTCACTTTCAAATGGATTTTCCAACATGGCATTCATGTAGGTATGAGCCAGAAATGTATAGCCAAAGCGTTGTAAGGCTGGCGTACTTCCTAAAGATACCCATTGATCGGTAAAAGGGTTCCTTTCCAGCACACCATATTGAGTAATTTCACCGGCTCCATCGAGAGCACTGGCTGCCCAATGAACTTCAACCCAGTTCCCCTGATCATCTGGAACATCCTCAACAGCAAAGATGTGTGGTCTGAGTTCATCAGTTATTCGAATATTGATAGGATAAATGGCTAATATTCGTCCATTCTCAGCGTCCCTGGCAATAACACTAGCTGTGTGATCACCTAAAGCTAATGCAGACACATCTATGCTAATATTTACCTGACTCTCACTTCCTACAGCAAGCTGACCGGAAGAAACATCGGTTGTCACCCAGCCAGGAATACCCATCACTTGCAGCCAGTCCGGACCCCATTCAGAATTAGG
>CAZOBQ010000252.1:0-1532 GCA_964578155.1 uncultured Lentisphaeria bacterium | reverse complement strand
GTTATACGCAATTTAACAAGTAATCCGAAAAGAGTTTTATCTTCCAAAGAATTGAATTAGGATGTCATCTATGCTTTCATTCCAATTCGAATCATGATGCCCACTGTTGTATTCTTTGTAAACATGTTCAATCTTATGGCTATTTAATTTTTCATGAAATATGCGAGCATTCATCAATAAATTGATATCTCTATCTGGAAATTCAAGGTCAAAGGTGGCCACACTACCAAAAATGTTTTTCAGCGGATATTTTGTTTTTCTGTCCAGATATACACTAAAGGCGGAATCTATGTGACAGATTGTCGTCCCACCAGCACCACCTTGAGCACCGACATTTGCAAAAATATCAGAATATAACAGTGCTGTTGTCATCGATACATTTCCTCCCATCGAGGAACCCATGATTCCCCGTTTGTCAGAAGTATCGATGGTAGAATAATTTTTTGAAATAAATGGGACCATTTCCTCTGCTATAACTTTGGCGAATGCCAAACTCTCATTACAATATTCTTTGCGGCGTTCAATGAAAGGGACAAATACTACAATTATCGATTCAATGAGCCGGTCATAAATCAGGTTATCAATAACCGTTTTAAAAGGTGTAGTATAAAGTTTTATCTTTCCATCATTGACAAAAAGAACAGGGTAATGATTCTCCTCAGTGTAATCAGATGGCAAGTAGATTTCCAGCAAACGATCAGCAAATTCGACATTTTCACTTTGGAATAGACGGTATTCAATCCTTCCAGCCTTTACCTCCGGCCGATAGCTTAAAGCATCAGAATGCTTAAAGTCTGGCATTTGAAAAACATTACGATTGCCAGACCCTAATTCCTCAACGACTTCTGGGTTCATCAAATCCAATTCAGCTTCCCCATCAACTATCAACCTATATTGAATTAGTGAATTTGAAGGGAGGATATAAGAAATATAGAAAAAGTCAAAGGTCCCACAGTCGATTGTTATCAATTTTTCAGGTGTTGACCAACCACGTTGGAAGTCTCCCTCGATTTCAACTGAGTCAGCTTCTCCAAACCAAATAAAATGGACTTTATTCTTTCCCACTATAATTGGTGTCCTTCCAATGTTTGATAAATAGTTATTTACCATTTCCTCTCTTTGGATGGAGTGGCTGTTTTTAATTTCTTTAAGAAACTCTTCAAAGGAAATGTTTTCCATATATGCTTTTTGACAAGCAGTGAAAACTATGACGAAGATTGCAAAGAAAAGTAGATTAAAGAATATTTTCATAATTATCCGATCAGATTAAACAGTAAACTGAATTAATTGTATTTGATTTTTAGAATCAATATAGTATTAATCAAAGAAATCATCCATAGAATCCTAGATTGTTTGCGTATAACATTCCGCGCTTGAGCGGCTTTCGTGTGATTTATCCTTTTGTATTGTCAGGGTATCTCCCTGTAAGCCATTTTCGTCAAGTTATTCTCTGTTTTGAGTCCACTCGAAGCAGCTTGTTAGGCGTCAATTGCTCTGAAGTGACAGAGTAACACCAAGATTTAATACAGGAC
>CAZOBQ010000251.1:0-1605 GCA_964578155.1 uncultured Lentisphaeria bacterium | reverse complement strand
AAAGATTTGGAAAAACTATTTTGGAATTAGGTGGTAACAACGCCATCATTATTGATGATACTGCTGATCTGGACCTAGCTATTCCCGCAACTGTATTTGGTGCTGTAGGAACCGCGGGACAGCGATGTACATCAACTCGACGAATCATCATCCAGGAAAATATTATGGATAAATTTATTGAGCGCCTGGTTAAAGCCTATAAACAAGTTCGTATCGGTAATCCTCTTGAAGAGGGGACACTGATGGGGCCGTTGGTAGATGCAGGTTCTGTAGCTGAATATGAAGAAGCCATGGTTGAGATCAATAAGGCCGGAGGTAAGGTACTTACTGGTGGTAAAGCCTTGAAAGATAAAGCAGGGTTCTTTGTGGAGCCAACTGTTGTGATTGGCGAAAACCATTGGGAGATCATCCAAAAAGAGACTTTTGCACCCATTCTATATATTATCCCATTTAAGACTATTGATGAAGCGATTGAGCTTCATAATGGTGTTCCTCAGGGACTTTCATCATCCATGTTTACCATGAATATGCAGCATGCTGAACGGTTCCTTTCACATGTGGGATCGGATTGTGGCATTGCGAATATCAATATTGGTACATCAGGTGCTGAAATTGGTGGTGCTTTTGGTGGAGAGAAAGAAACGGGTGGTGGTCGCGAATCTGGGTCAGATTCATGGAAAGCCTACATGCGTCGCCAGACAAATACCATCAACTGGAGTAAAGATCTACCGCTGGCACAGGGTATTTCCTTCGATCTCTAGATTGAGGAATAGATCAAGGATTTAAAATAGAAGCCGGGAAACTATATATTGTCTCTACACCCATTGGAAACTTAGGTGATTTCACCTTTCGGGCAGTAGACACCCTGAAGAATGTGGGTCTGATTGCAGCAGAGGATACCCGGGTATCTGGGGTTTTGCTTAAGCATTATGAAATAAAGACTCCTATGTTGTCATACCATGATCACAACAAGGTTCACGCAACCCCAGGGATTCTTAGGAAACTAGAACGGGGTGATGATATTGCTCTGATCACAGATGCTGGAACACCTCTGGTAAGTGATCCAGGCTTTTTTCTTGTGCGAGCAGCTATTGAACAGGGTATAGATGTGGTTCCCATTCCCGGTGCTTCAGCTATGCTAGCTGCTATGGTCGCTGCTGGCTTACCCTCAGATAGATTTAGCTTTGAGGCCTTTTTACCTAGAAAAAAAGGGCGCCAAACTCGGCTGAAATTGCTGGCTGAAGATCCAAGAACAATTATCCTGTATGAATCGCCTCACCGCGTGGGAAAGACCCTGAAGGATATTGCTGAGCACATGGGCGATCGAAAAGTGGTTGTTGCTAGAGAGATCACGAAGAAGTTTGAAGAATTTATTAGAGGCTCTGTGTCAGAGATCAGGGAACAGTTGGACACTCGTAGCATAAAAGGTGAAGTGGTTATTATTATCGAAGGGAATAGGTCATGACATCCGGAAATGCATTTGAATACGCGAGGGATGATTTTAATTATCCAAACTTTGCTCAGAATCTATTAAAAAAGCTACTCAATTTCACAATTGCAAAGATTGATAACTCCTCATTGGATAGTAATGGTTTAAATAAAATA
>CAZOBQ010000250.1:0-1647 GCA_964578155.1 uncultured Lentisphaeria bacterium | reverse complement strand
CGGCCATCCTCTTCAGCAGTACAGCTGACTCCAATATACAGCATAGGTTGGTAATCGGTTGCCAGACCACCTTCGGAATTGACAACCAAAATATAGGTCTCACTGTCACTGAAGTAGATGCTGGATTTCACAACACGTGGATCTTCTTTGAAAACATCATCATTGATTGACTGCAGCATCTCCACCTTGTCCTTCACGCCCACATCTTCCCAGCTGACCTTTGTGTCATAGTAATTCATCAGTTTGGTGGCGTTAAATGTTTGAGGAGCCATCTTGGGTGACCCAGATGCGATTGTAGCAGCGGTTCGAGCTGCTGCTTTCATGCTCTGCAGTGAAATATCCTCTGTAAAGGAGTAACCGGTCTGGTCTCCTTTCAAGACACGAATACCAACACCCAGTGAAACATTCGTACTCGCTGAGTTCACAATATTATCCTGTAGTCGGATGGAATTGCTCAGCTTGTTTTCAAAGAAGAGATCACAGTAATCTCCACCGTAGTGAAGTGCCTCTGCCATAACTTTTTGCACTGTATCTTCATCAATTCCAAAGCGTTGGAAATAGAAATTATAGGGATTATTACCTGGACTGTCACCGGCAAACCCCGAGCGAATAAAGCCCGGAAGGGTTGCTAGAGCCAATCCGGTACCGGTAATTTTAACGAAATCTCGTCTGCTCATATCTACCATACCTTGTTCCTTTCAAATAAATCATAAATTTTTTATCCGATAACCTATACACTAATCGTACCTCAGTCAAAGTTATAATTGATATACTACGCCTGACTCTGTGAATGGTTCATAACCGAGTTGAACGCTTACCCTTCCGACATCATATTGGTCCAGCGAAAATTACTTACTAGTCTTTCTGAGCGGAATGCTAATGAAGTGAAGAATCTCACACAAGCGTTATGGCAGAAATTTCCTGCAACCGGTTAAAGAAGACCCGAGATCCTCTGCAGAGCCTGTCCTGAGTTACACAGGGCTGAAGGAGACAAACGAGGTTAATGGTTTCCTGCACCCAAGTGTCTTGCCCACTCTGGGAAAACTCCAGGATCAATGCCCATTAAGCCTGCCCCGATTGTATAAAAGTAGATTGTGATGATAAGGATACCGATAATATTGATAAAAAAGCCCACTTTAGCCATTTCCGCGATCCTTACTCTCCCACTCCCAAAAACAATTGCATTGGGAGGTGTTGCCACGGGCATCATAAAGGCACACGAGGCAGAAATAGTTGCTGGGATCATGAGAATTAAGGGGTTGGTTTGCATGGCATAACCCACGGAAGCCAGGACGGGTAAAATCATTTCTGTTGTTGCTGTATTCGAGGTCAGCTCAGTCAAGAATGTCAAACCTGAACTAACAAATAAAACCATGACCATTGGGGACGTGCCAGCCAGCCCAGCGAACTCATTCCCGATCAATGTTGAGAGTCCAGTCACCTGGAATCCTTTGGCAAGGGCAAATCCCCCACCGAAAAGCAGGACGATATTCCAGGGCAATCTCTGGATCGCTCTAGCTCCCATGAGAGTAGCCGTTTTTGCATCTTTACTTCGAGTTGGTATGAGAAAGAGTGTCATGGCCATGAATAGAGCCACGGTGCCATCATCAATCAGATCTGGATACGGGAGTAACTGCGACCATCCAG
>CAZOBQ010000249.1:0-1661 GCA_964578155.1 uncultured Lentisphaeria bacterium | reverse complement strand
GTATTGGAGAGGATCAGTGAGTCAATCGGTTGTTTCACGGAAACAGAAGTGATAAATACAATACGTCCCCATGCTTTATCCTCCATTCCTGACATTACTTCAAGGGCTGAGTTTTTCATTGAGATCAAATTATTTTGGAGCGCTTTATCCCATTGTGAATGACTCAGTGATTCGACGTATCCTGCCGGTGGTCCACCATTGTTGGCAATCAGAATGTCTACTGATCCCCAGTTATCATCGATCTCGTTTAGTACCTGCCGTCTGGCGTGATCATCGCTGACATCACAAACCATGCCCATGACCTCTGCGTTTGTGCTTGATCTGATCTGCTGGGCGGCTGCCTCAATCTGATCCCTGTTCCTCGAGCAGATAGCAACTCGACATCCCTCTTTAGCGAGCTCCATGGCCGCGGCAAACCCTAATCCGGTGGAAGATCCCTGTACCAATGCAATTTTATTTTGTATCCCAAAATCCATAATATTCTCCTCAATAAAGACACCACCCTGACTTTGTCGGGGGCTCACGCATGTTAGGTCATAACGCATAATATGGAAGGAACAATTGTCGCCTAATCCTGTTCACATCCAAGGCACTTCGTCTATATTAGGCGGTTATAATTGAATAAAGGAAACATTAATTAAATGGATTTAAATACACTACTACTTGCTGTCCCAGCAATTCTCATAGCACTGACGTTTCACGAGTATGCTCACGCTTATGTGGCATTTCGCCTGGGTGATCCCACGGCCAAACATATGGGAAGATTGACGTTAAACCCACTCGCTCATCTAGACCCCATGGGTACCATTATGATCTTCCTGATCCATTTTGGCTGGGCAAAACCGGTTCCTGTTGATCCTCGTTACTTGGGTAATCCAAAGCGAGATCTCATGTGGATCTCGGCAGCTGGCCCTCTGATGAATATGGCTCTAGCACTCGTCTCAGGTATTTTGCTCAGGGTCTTTATGGCAATAGGTTTTGCGAATACGTATGCTGGAAGTCCCGCCAGTATCATCTTCCAGATGCTCTACTTTTCACTCTACATTAATCTGGCTCTGGCCTTCTTTAACCTACTCCCAATCCCACCTTTGGATGGATCAAAAATACTGGCTGGTTTGCTCCCTAATCGATATGCGCACACGCTGTACATGATAGAAACAAAAGGACCTATGATCCTCTTTGGTATCATCATGTTTGGATGGGTGACCGGATTTCATGTCTTGGGAGTTGTTATCGGACCATTTATTCATTTTTTCTCGGGTTTATTTGGAGGAATCTAATGCCGGAACTTAAGTTTGCTAAAAATCGTCATTTAAGACGATTTGAGAAAGTTGATGAGAAGAAAAAGCGGATAGAATTCCACCGTCTGACCTCTAGCTATCCTCGACGTAGCATGCTAGGTTTGGTTGTTATGGCGGGAATTGTTGCTTACCTCTTGTATTATTTATCAAAAGTATAAAGGCATTTAACATGCAAAAAATTGTAGAATGTGTTCCCAATTTTAGTGAAGGACGTGACCAGGTCATTATTGATCATATCGCTAATGCTATCGAGCAGGTTGAAGGGACAACCCTGCTAGATGTTGATCCCGGCGCAGATACAAATCGGACTGTCGTGACATTTGTTGGTAGCCCGGAAGCTGTTGTTGAGGGTGCATTTCA
>CAZOBQ010000248.1:0-1674 GCA_964578155.1 uncultured Lentisphaeria bacterium | reverse complement strand
CGTATTCATAGCTCGCGATAGAATGGGCATCAAACCGCTCTATTATACTCAGGTCAATAATCGGTTTCTCTTTGCCAGTGAATTAAAAAGTCTCATGGTTCAGGAGAATATTGACAAATCGTTAGATGAGGATGCCATCTCTGACTATTTGAGACTGGGTTACATCCCAAGAAGTGCAACTCCCTATCAATCAATTCACAAGCTATTACCAGGGTATTTTCTCAAAGTAGATGAAAAACAAGTGTACTGTGAGCAATGGTGGGATCTAAAAAAACCTCATACACATGACAAAGAAATGTTGGAAGATTATGACTCTCGTACAATGGAATCCTTTGACCAATCAATAAAATTGAGAATGAGAAGTGATGTCCCAGTAGCATCTTTCCTAAGTGGAGGATTGGATTCCAGTATTATATCTGCCACTGCTTCAAAGATGTCACAGATAGAGTTTCAAACTTATAATGTTAAATTCGATGATACGGTTTTTGATGAGTCACCCTATGCACAACTTGTTGCTGAGCAGAATGGTACGGATCATCATCACGTAGCAGTCAGTGCCACTGACGTATTGGAGAAACTGCCTCTCCTGGTTTGGCATATGGACGAACCAAATGCCGACTCAGCCATCATACCAAATTTTCTGGTAAGTGAATTCGCAGCTAAAAATGTGAAGGTATGCTTATCGGGACTCGGTGGGGATGAGCTGTTTGGTGGGTACTCACGTTATGTTGATAAACCTTTGGGTCCCTATCGACAATTCTTTAAACGATTCCCCTGGATAGCCTGGTTAGCACTCCCATTGATTAGACTCTTTAGCCCGGGAAACGCCAAGCGAATCTATCCATATACAGGTAAAAAACACCATTGGAGAACCTATCTCAATCAGATTCAACTGTTTGATACCTATGAATTAAGAAAATTGGGATTAAAGCAAACAGGTCAAACTGAAAATCTTATCAGAACCCTGTGGAATGAATACCCGGGCAGTGATGCTGTTGGTCAACGTCAGTTTATAGATCAGCACACCTATTTACCTGATCAGATTTTGGCGCTAACTGATCGCATGTCAATGGCAGTTTCGTTGGAAGTAAGAGTGCCATTTCTGGATCACCATTTAATTGGTCAGGCAGCTAATCTTTCCGGAGAGAAGAAGCAATCTGCTACCGGTGAGTTTAAGATATGGCTCAAGAACACCTTGGGTATAAGAGTTCCTGAAGAGCTTCTTCATAGAAAAAAATGGGGTTTTGCAGGTCCAGTAGAAAATTGGATCAGTAACAACGCTCTAGCTGACATTATTCAGACCCTTCCACAGCTTCTATCTGGCTTGTTGAATGAAAAATACATCAGGTTACTGGTTGAGAACAAAGAGGATCCAAGATATCACACCATGATGTGGAGGCTCCTCATTTTAGCCATCTGGCTAAAGGTTAGTGGCATGTCTAAAAAACCAGAAAAAACAATTGATCAATTATTTGAATAAGCTGTCGATATGCCCAAAGTAACAGTATTAACTGCCGTCAAAGATGGCGCTCAATATCTTGCTGAGACTATTGATAGCATCCGCAATCAAACCTTTGAGGATTGGGAATATATTCTGGTGGATGATCAATCCTCTGATGCCACTGTTGAAATCATCAAAGGCTACCAAGCACAAGATGAGCGTATCAAACTCAT
>CAZOBQ010000247.1:0-1677 GCA_964578155.1 uncultured Lentisphaeria bacterium | reverse complement strand
CAACTGGCTGATATATTTTATCAGCTCAAGGAGGTGTAATCTGTGTTTAATATTTACGAAAAGGATGAAAGTTTTGTAGAGCCAGATGAACAACTTTATTATTTGTTGGCGTCTAACGGTCTTTTTCAGATCAAGAAGACCATATTTTTCACGGCGTCTACTCTAGTTTTTGGGCCAATCAAAAATAAAAGTATGGGTTGGCTTCAGTCTCATCAGGTTTCGATAACAGTTCATCTGCCAAAAAAGTTTCCCACAAAAGTGATGGAGCAGATTAAAGGTTTTTTCGAAGAAGTGCATGATACTCTCGGCGGTGCCGAAGTTATCGTGCTTATCTACTGGAATGAAGATAAACAGAAGTATGTTGTAGTCGCGCCCGATCAGGACGTGGCCTTCAATGCCCTGCCTTATTACAAGATCGGTCGTAACCCACCAGGGTTTGTTAAGTTCGGCGATGCCCATTCTCATGGAAGACTTCCTGCTTTTCATTCCGCAGTGGATCAAAAAGACGAAGAATTTGACGATGGTTTTCATATTACAATCGGTAATGTCGATGCCATGCCGTCTATTTCTTGCGAGGTTGTCTCCGATGGCCAGCGCTTCAAAGTTAATCCTCGAGTTCTGCTTGGTGAAGGAGGAAAAGCGCAATTTCCAACAGAGTGGATGGAAAATGTCCATAAAGTAGAAATCGTAGAGGTTGATGGTAAATCTTTTTACCACAAACCCAAGGGTCGTGGCGTGGTCAATGCTCTAAAAAACTTCCCCAATGGGGGGTCGGCGGTAGTTACTCGTCCTGGTAAATTACCGGCGATTAAATGATGAAAAGTATTAAAGTCATTGGGATTGGCGGAATTGGTACAAATCTGTTATTCTTACTTTGTCGCCATTTAAACTCTCAAGGGGAGAGTAGACTATTTCTTGTTGATGGCGATGAGTTTGAATCGCGAAATGCTATTCGTCAGGACTTTTTAAAGATTGGTAATAAAGCCAAGGTTAAGGCTGAGGAATTGGCCAATAAATTTGAAGACGTGTCATTTAGGGCAATTCCAGACTTTGTAACTGAGGAAAATATTGATAGTATAGTTGAAGAAGGTGATATAGTATTTATGGCTGTTGATAATCACGCAACCAGAAAGCTTATCTCTGATCATTGTCAAAAGCTGTCCAATATCACCCTGATTTCTGGTGGTAATGAACTTACCGATGGTAATGTTCAAACCTATATACGGTGTGACGGCGAAGATATGACACTGCCATTGACTAGCTTTCATCCAGAAATTAAAAATCCAACAGACAAATCTCCGGGCGAAATGAGTTGTGAAGAAAGGGCAAAGCAACCGGGGTCAAGACAAATTTTAGTGGCCAACGCTGGTGCCGCTTGGTTGATGTATGTAGCCTTCTGGCTTTATGAGGAAGGCGAGGTTGATCGAATCGGCGAGTTTTATTTTGATATAATGGAAGAAACGAAAGTTCAGAACAGACAACGAAAGGGTAAAGTCCATGGGTAAGAAAAAGAACAGTACCGTAACAGTGTCTTATTCCATTCACCAGCTGTCCAACTTGAAGCTGGTTGGTAAGACAATCGAAGCAGCAAAAGAACAGCTCAAAACGGCGCTCAACATCGACCCCGAAGTGGTTGGTGTGGTCAATGGCGATGAAGTTGCTCTCGATTATGTGTTG
>CAZOBQ010000246.1:0-1681 GCA_964578155.1 uncultured Lentisphaeria bacterium | reverse complement strand
GTTCATATCCATCATAAAAATAAGTAAGTCAAAAATATGGTTTATGCGTTCAGTGGGTTATGCAGCTGGAGCATTGAGTCGGGTAGGCATAGATGAATGATATAGAACCAGATCAACTGAATATTGAAACATTCAGAATGTGGGATTATCCTGCTTTCGCAGTATTTATGGGTTATGTCTGGATGGAGATGATGAACCCGGTTATCGGCTACTCTCTTCAGATCATTCCCAAGGTACCAAATGCTGCGATTATGCTAATTCTTTGTTATCGCTTCATGCCTCCTTTTCTCAAGCAGCTTCTAGTCCCCTTTAGTCCAGTAAAATGGGCGCTCCCCTTTTTGGTCATTGCTAGCATAAATCTACCATTTATAGAATATCAACAAGGGCGCTCTATTATTGATCTGTTGAGCACTTGGTTTTGGGTCCTCTTTCTGCTACCTCTAATGATGCGAGTTCTGGCAACGCCTTCAGGTCGTTGGCATTTTGCAATGTTTACAACCGCAAGTATTTCCTATCTAGCATTAATCTATCTCGTTGGATTGATTACAGATCAATTTGACACAGGCGGGTTTAACATATCCTATCATCATCTTGCTCCAGGTGTGATTCTCATGACCCCAATCATTATTGGATATATTATTGAGAAGAGTGGCTTAACAAGATACTTATTGGTGGGAGCCAGCATACTTCTCATGGCCAGTGCGATCCCCGCTGGAGCGCGAGCAATATGGCTCTTTATACCCCTGGAGTTGGTGTTAATGATTCTTTTTGTATTACCCAAAAGCCGTATAATCTTGGGTAGCGTTGTCGGTATGGTGATATTTTATGCCGTGTTCTCTTCTGTTGATGTGAGAGATTATTACTCAGAAACTGCATTAGATAAACTGGATGTAAGATTAAGGAAAACCAGTGAATGGCAGGAAGATGATTCAATTTGGAGACGAGTTGGAATGTTTAAGAAAGCCGGGCTGATTCTGAGAGAGTCACCCTTTCTAGGGATTGGTTACAGTAATCGCAGTTTTGCATCATACGATGGTGGTGATGTTGAGGTCTTGGGCCATTTTTCAAATGTTGGCAAGTACGACGCTCACAACTCTTATCTAAATATACTTGCCGGCACTGGTATCTTGGGGTTTCTCGCTTTTCTATATTATTTAGGTAAGGTCGCTCAACTCCTCTATAATATACCTCTGGGACTCTGGAAACGCATAGACATGGGAACATTCATTGTATCGATGATCGGTAGCCTAGCATGGTTTTTTATCAATACGAACCAATTCTCTAGTATTGTTTATCAGACGACACTCATTATTGCCATATATCTGCATATCCATAATTTCCGGATAGAGTATATTGTTTCAGATGAAGAAAAAGAGCAATGAATAACTCCCAAATGACATTAGCGGTATACTATCATATGCCCTTTATACATCGTGATGATGGCTCAATTGATTGCAATCCGGTCATTGGTACTTTCATTGAATCACTCATTCCATACTATAAAAAGATTTTCATTTTTGGATTTGAGTCTGTTGTTAACCCAAGTGCTGCCAGCTATAACATTGCCACCAATGCAAGCCTTGTTTTTGTTAGCCTGGGACCGGAAGGCAGGTTTTGGGACTATTTCTCAAAAATGAAACGCTTGAGAATGTCTGTGCAAGAATACAAATTAAAGATTGAT
>CAZOBQ010000245.1:0-1689 GCA_964578155.1 uncultured Lentisphaeria bacterium | reverse complement strand
CACTTTCTCCAGAAATGATACGATCAAAAAATGGACATGAAGTTTACATCAACTCAGACGGTAATCGTGATCACGAATATGCACTGGAAAAAAAGAATGGGACTCAACGCATTGCAATTGTTGGAAGTTCTGTCTCCTTTGGATTTAATCTGGCCTTGGAAGAGACCTTTGGGAAGCAATTAGAGGTCATGCTGCAGGGTGATTCAGCTGAGATTGAATATGAAGTACTGCATTTTGGTCGTCCAGGATTTAAAGCTAAGGAAACCTACGCCAGGCTTGTGGATAGAATATTTGACTATGACCCCGATCTGATTATCTATTCATTTGTCCAGAACAACTACGAAGGACAATCAGTAGATACCTATTATTCTAGAATTTATAATCTTAGCGAAATTATGAGAACTGATGATTCAGCTGGCTCAAAGTCCCTACTCAGGAGAGTCAGAGATCGATGGGGTGGTCTTAAGAACAATTCAATTATGCGTTATATCAGAACAAATTATCATCTATATCTTTTTTCTGCCAATTCCGTAGCCAGAGTGTTGCGAGAATTGTCTCCGATTGAAAAAGAAAAAGCTCAAAATATTGATGTACTCTATCCAGACACTCCAGCGTTTAAGCGGAAAATTGAAAATACAGAAACATGGTTAAGGTTGATGGAACAAGAGTGTCGTCAAAGAGGAATTATGTTCAGTATTTTATTCCATCCCTATGAAATGCAAGTAAATCGAGTAGGATTAGCAAAGTGGCAATCTGAGGGCATGCCAATAAGTGAAGATATATTGAGCTTCCAGACTCATCAAATGATGAACACATTCTCTGACTCGAGCGGGATTCACTTCCTTGACGTTTTACCGACACTACAGACGAACATGGAAGGTGATGATGAATATTATTTAAAGGGGGACTATGGGCATTATACTGCTATTGCGCATAAACTCATTGCTACACATTTAAGTAGAACAATTCCTGAGATATTGAGAAATTGAATCACTATGACTGAGAAGTATCATATCAGAACTCTTGATTACGAAGACATGTCACGTGTTGCGGAGATTCATGCGCAAGCCTTTCCGGAGAGTGTTATCACAAAGCTGGGACTTGAATGTACATGCCGGTACTATCAATGGCAGATCGATAGCCCTGATAATGTTCAAGCTAATGGTGCCTTTGAAGGCGATACTCTTCTTGGGTTCTGCTTCGGTGGCGTGTTTACCATGGCGCTAGGTGGGTTTATCACGCGGAATAAGTGGTTCATATTCAATCGTATATTGCTACGGCCCTGGTTGCTTGCTCACCCCTATTTCATCAAGAAATTCTACCATGGCTTTAAATTATTGTTAAAATTCTCAAATGACCAAACTGCTCAAAGTGAATCTATAGCAGAGAATGAACCCTATGGTATACTCGCAATTGCCACAGATGTATCTGCACATGGCCGGGGCATTGGTAGCTTATTAATGAGAACCTCAGAACGATATGCCGATGAGAATGGCTTCAAAATGATGAGACTCACAGTTAACCCAAAAAACATAAATGCCATTCAGTTTTATGAGCATATCGGCTGGACAAAAGATAACAGCCCGGGTGAATGGAATGGTAGATTTTACAAAAGATTAGTCACCGATGAATAGTATTTTTGAGGCATATTTAAAGCTATCCGGATATGATGTATCCCGAGCTGAATAT
>CAZOBQ010000244.1:0-1782 GCA_964578155.1 uncultured Lentisphaeria bacterium | reverse complement strand
ATCGTAAATACTTCCTGAGAGAGGCCAGAAATACTTGAATCAGATTCACTTCTAAGCCGAATTTTGTAATCTTCACCAGCGTTCAGGTCCTCAGGAATGTCCCATTCATACGCTTGCAGACTGGCAACAACAGTATCCAATGATAGAATAAGACTTTGTTCGTTTAATAGCGCTATACTGATGTTATCAAGGAGATTGGTTTCCCATCTGATTATTTCCGAATCACCGCTAGTCCAAATCTCACCACCATTAGGAGAAATGGCTGAAATATATGGATCTGCTACCTCAAATCTCCAAGCCTCCGCCCAAAGACTTGTGTCGCCATCTAATACCGAATTTACCCGCCAGAAATATTCTGTATTGTTACTTAAATCTGTTAAAGAAGTATAAGACAGATTCGTATTTAATTCATGAATTATATTCGAAAAACTGCTATCAGTTGAGAGTTGAACATTAAAAGAATCGTAAACTCCTTTTCCAGTCCATTGAATGCTTATAGTATCTTGAAGAATTATTTTCTGATCGTCTCTAGGTTCATATAAAATGGGTGTATTAGTTCCTAGTCCAGTACTTTGGACTCCAAATACTATTTCGCCGAAGCCACTTATGTTTGCTGTCAGCTGATTTTCAATACTATTAAAAGTTGTCACCGTTGGGATAAATAAACCCTGATCAGGAAAGTTTCGATAATAAATTATGGTGTTTTCTGGATCGATAATCTCAGGATATTGTGTCAGATCAAAATAGAATTTTGCCGTCTGCGAACTGATGGCGGCCCCTGAATAAATAATTGAAACTGGACTCACAGTCATATTCTTATGGATAAACTCAGGTTGGGTTGGTCCATAAGGCTTTCGCTCTATAGTCACTTGATTGTAATCAGCTGCAGATAGCGAGAGGTATTCTACTTCGATTCCAGTTTGAGTTGATTCGTTATTGAATGAGTATGTATTCCCCGATGTTACTTCAAAATGAGAGTAGATAGGATTAGTAACAAATTCTCGCCATGGCAATTTATATGCACGATATGCCAAAACATTTTGAGGAAGAGACATTTCTAGTGCGATGGACCCGTCGGCATGTGTCTCGACAGCGTTGCGCTGAATGAATGGCGCCACCGGGTTTGGGACTCCATAACCAATGAACCATCCACCATCAGGAAGCGGTTCGGCATTTCCGGCTGTGACACAGAAAATATTTCCATTTGGATATCTCCAGTCCGAAACCAGTGTGGCAACTTTATTCACTTCATCCAAACTGTATTCAACTGCCCGGGAATAAGGTGGCAAATGATGTTGACCATTGTCGAAAAGGGTAATATTTCCATTGGGGCGTCTTCGAATATTGTGTTGACGGGAGTGATAATAAGGCGCGTTGACTTCATTTTCACCAACAAATGTAAATTCACCTCGTGGTCCACCCATCCGCCACATCAACTCTCCAGTTGATTTATTAATTTTCATAATTTCACTATGATTTCTAAACGAGGCCAGGATATTTCCGTCAGTATCAATATCGAACGCATTTAATGTTCCGTAATTGATCCTTTGAGTTGTTAAATCTAAATCACTATCAGTGATGGGGATGTAATCAATATTCCGCCATTCAAAAACCACATTTTTATCCTTATCCTGCTCCTGGATTATGTTGATGACCAGAGAGGCATCTGTTTTTCCACCCTCGATAATTTTACTCATATCATAAATGATGGTATGATATGACATCATCATCACGTGGCCATTGGGAAGCATTTTAAATTCATGAAAATCAGTGATGTACCCA
>CAZOBQ010000243.1:0-1820 GCA_964578155.1 uncultured Lentisphaeria bacterium | reverse complement strand
GATTTAGTGCAAAACATATCCCTGAAACACCCTCCCAGGCGGTTACAGGGATTAGATGACATGCCATCTGCACTGGATGCGATGTTTTTATTGATCTCACCAGGATTATCCACGGGCTAATTGCAAAGATATTTGGAACTATCATGATAAATATAAAAGTGTGGTAAGGAAGTACCTTCCAGATATTTCAACCCGCCAGTAGACGATGGTAGACTGATATGAATTCACGATGATGTGAATACAGATTAGCTCTAATGTGAGTATAACCGTCACATTACACCGATCCCTACGAACCATCATAATATGGGTTGTTAAATTTCACGGATTGAATAAATTATATCAATTATAGATAAAATGAGGTGGAATTTTTGCGTATTTTGTCAATGTTGGGAAACTTACTTCATCTTAGCATTTAAACACTAAGTCATAGTAATCTCACTTAGATAGGAAGATATCTGAGTTGAGATATGACAGGGGGATTATGCGAGAGTCATTCAAGAGAATAGTTGGCAAATTCAAGATTGGCTTTTCACCGCTTGTTATAATCTCAGGCTTGGTTTCCCTCTTGCTTGGTGTGCTGGTTCTGCTTGGTTGGTATACCCACAATACAAGTTTAATTCAAATCAATCCCGCCTTTGTTCCTATGCAATACAATACTGCTCTCGGCTTTTTTCTGAGTGGTGTGGCACTCCTTTTTCTGAATACCAGACACAAAAAAGTCTCGGCCGGGGTTGGATCAGCAGTGTTTTTAATCGGACTGGTTACCTTGCTGGAATATGTTTTCGGGATTGATCTATTCCTCGATCAACTCTTCATGGAACACTATATAACTGTTCAGACTTCTTCCCCAGGACGGATGGCACCAAACACTGCTTTATGTTTTACCCTAACTGGATTTGTTGCTTTATATCATGTTTTATTTGAGCGTAAACGGAACACAATTCCCACCATTGGTATTATCGGAGCCTTGATTTTCGGGTTGGGACTGGTGGCTTTTACTGGCTATTTCTTGAATATGGAGGCTGTGTATGGCTGGGGTAAACTAACAAGGATGGCCGTACATACGGCGGCTGGATTCATAGTTATTGGATCTGGGTACACCTTTTTATCATTGGATTTGGGTAAGGCGTCCTTGTCTAATTTGCCTCGTTGGTTTCCACTTCTTCTGTTAATAGCATGTTTGACATTCACCATTTCAATTTGGCAGGCTCTCCATGTTCATGAATTAGAACATATACATGAGTTTGGATCAGCGTACACAAGCATTGCTGATGACTTAGTATTACTTTTTGGGGTGCTGTTTTCAGTAGCACTGGCAATTTCAATTCAAAAGACATTAGCAGCTCGGTTACGCATGGCAGAGGCTATTGAATCAAAATATTTATATCATAAACAATTTGACAAACGAGAAAAGTCAGAGGCGGCGCTTAAAGAATCAGAAAAAAGAATAAGAGACTTGATAGAAAACGTTCCGATCGGGATTTCGGTAAGTACTGCTGAAGGGGATATTCAGGAAGTCAATGCAGTCATGTTGAAGATATTTGGGTACAATTCGAAAAAAGAATTTATGGATACACCCGCTGAAGCTCTTTATTGCTATCCAAAAGATAGAGAACGATTTGTAAAACTGGCTAACGAAGGTTTGGCGAAAGGCTTGGAACTACAATTCAGGCGTAAAGATGGTTCGGAATTCTGGGGTTCCATGACCTCAGCAATGGTAGTAGACAAAACAGGCCAGACTGAATATATTAAGGCATTAGAAGACATCACTGAGCGTAAGCTTGCAGAAAAGTCACTACAATTCCGCATTAAGCTTGAAA
>CAZOBQ010000242.1:0-1852 GCA_964578155.1 uncultured Lentisphaeria bacterium | reverse complement strand
TGGATCAAGTTACCAAGCCTGAGACCTATGCCATTCAAGTCATCACGGAGCAACAGATCAAATACAGGCTGTTAGCCAATATTGATGATTTAGTTGCTCAGGATACGCTATTTATAGCCATGTTCTATTTCTCTAATCGAGATGTGATTAATTCCTTGGTGGATGCCTCAAAGAGAGGCGTAATTGTTAAGATCATCTTGGATCCAAATAAAGATGGTTTTGGGTTCTATCGGAGTGGTATTCCTAACCAGGTCATTGCCGGAGAACTACTCAAGAGATCCAAGAACAAGATTTCCATCAAATGGTATCATACTCGTGGGGAGGAATTTCACACGAAATTGGCTCTTACTCTCCCAAAAGAAAAGAAGCCCTCGGTAATTTTAGGGTCATCTAATTATACCCGTAAAAATCTAAACAATTATAACCTGGAATTAGATGTAGTCATTGATGCTGATAGATCATCTCCTCTAATCACAGAGACAAGTGCCTACTTCGATAAACTATGGTTAAACACTGATAATATTTACACTACGGATTATGAGCAATTCGCACACACCTCATTGTTAAGAACCCTGCAATATCGTTTTCAGGAATATACCGGACTGGGAGTCTATTAAATGAACATGAAAACATTCTTGACATCGGCAATTCTGTTTCTTGCCCTAATCAGCATTGAATCCTGCTCTCATAAACCTTCCCAGGGCATTAATCAGGATATACCCTGGGCAAATTACCTTACAGAGATTGATCGTTACCAGATGATGCTTGACTCAACAATTATGTACTTGGAGAGTAATGGTGACCGATACGGTATTGATAAACTGGACCAATTCCTGATAATTGATCAAAAGTTGAAACAAGAGTTGGTAGGCGCAAGTTCTAGGATAATGAGTTATCTGGCTCATCTGGATTTTATCCGTTATGCTAACCAGGGATTTTATCACCAATTCCCTCTCGATATAAATTTCGAAAGTTTTATAAACTACTATTTTGCCTTTTTAATCCAGAGTACTCGAGCCGTTAATTTTATAAATATTATTGAAAGAAATCAGGCATTGCCAACTATTCTTAATGAAGCCTATCCGGAATACGGTTTGGCACAAAACAGCTATACTGAATTCAAGAATCGCTTTTTGAGTCCTGCAGAAGCAGTAGAGTTTGGCAAATTACAGATAATTTACCGCGAGTATCGACCAGAGATAAATCCCTATTACAGAAAAATCGCCATGCTTGAGGGTTACAACTTAAGCCAAGGTATCGATTATGGTGTTAAATTGAGTTTTGACCATGCCCAATCTGTTGTTGAAAAAGAAAGTTTCATGTTATGGTATCCAATCCAAAAAGATTTTGCAGTATGGATGAGTACGATGCAATTGTTCCGTGAAGGACGTCGTCTTATCTCCTCTGAAGATGTGGGGGTTATCAAGAAGCAACTTCTTCCAGGTGATATTTTCTTTCAACGAAGAGAATGGAACTTCACAAACGCTGGTATCCCTGGATACTGGACCCACGCTGCATTTTTTATTGGTGATTCTATTGAAAGAAGCTCATTTGCGAGCGATGATTCCATAAAAACATGGGTCAAGACGATGGGTATTGCCAGTGGCTCATTCGAGGAATTGCTAAGAACAACCTACCCTGTAGCTTATGAAAAGAATAATCATCTTGATGACTCGATGAGTACACACTCTGTTATTGAAGCTTTAAAACCAGGGGTCGTTCTGCAAACCCTAGAAACATCATTAGATTGTGATGGTGTTGGTGTCCTACGCCCACGATTATCTGAACTAGGAAAAGCTCAGTCTATCTTTAGGTCTCTACAATATTACGGGCGAGCTTATGACTATAATTT
>CAZOBQ010000241.1:0-1872 GCA_964578155.1 uncultured Lentisphaeria bacterium | reverse complement strand
TGGTCGAATTCCTTGGCCGTGTGATCAGTTACCTGGATGTAGTCATGAAAGTCACCGCTGGTTAAAAATGCCTGAGTGTAGTATTGCAATGAAAGTGTTGTACTTATAGTAACATCAGCTCTGAATGTCAGTGAGGTCTGTGCCTGTTTCATGGCAGAAAAGATATATTCGGTCGTACCAAGCGAATCTGCAGCTGAAGTTATCCATGCCCAGGTGTCATCCATGAAATTCATGTTTGGTCCCAAGGATAAAGAAATATTCTTTCTTGGTCTCCAACTCAATGAAGGCGATAAGTTGAGGCTTTCTACATTGTCACCATTTTCAAAATATGATGCACTAAAAGCTGCACTAAGATTTTTTCTTGAATCAGACGCTACAAATCCCCAAGTGCTTATATTATCAGGTCCCTGGATACTAGGTCCACCTCTTAGATGGAATGTGGTGACTCCACCGATATTCCTATTTATTCCGCCTCCAATACGCCAGTTGCTTGTAAGAGTGGCACTACCATTAATGTTACCACCCAGGCTTTTCCGCTCTCCACCGAAAGTCCAGTTTGCCCATTGATTGAGATTGATGTTGTAGTTAAGGAAGTATTCATTTGCTTCCCATTGTCTATAGCCAACCCAAACAAACTGATTGATGTTATCAACAGAACGCATAAATCCCAAATCATTTATCTCAAACCCAGGACTGGTTGCTAACAAACCAACGAAAGCATTCACTTTCCCGCTCGTTTTCCCTGCGATGAGCTTTCCGGCATATCCAGACAAGGATGTGGCATTGGAGTCCACAGACAAGTGTGTGGCGTCAGTGCGTTGGAAATATCTAGATGGATGTAACTGAGTGCTCAGGATGGCATCCTTGCTGCCCGTCACATAGCTATAAGCCAGGGATGATTCGATTAAATATTTCCGGTCATTAAAATTATGAGTTAGATCCAAACCTGTGGTATAGGCGTTTTCTCTCAGCCAGTCCATCCCTGTATCATCTAAAGATCGTTTTGTGGCAGTTACTATCCCACCTACAGTAGTCAAACCTTCACGAAAATCTTGTTGCACTCTGGTTAGAAAATAAGTAGTCGCTGGTTCAATTACGTTCTCACTCCGGTTTCCATCCAGGTAACTGACTGTTGCTTTTTCTTCAGCAGTAGATGCTGACATGATTCCCAATGACAATCCGTTGTCAAGTTTTCCTGTGAATTTTCCAGCCGCTACGATTCGTGTTCTATCAGGTTTATCAACTGACTCATCATCGTCCTGTTCATATATCTCGTATCCCTGGGGTCCTCGACCTATCCTCCTTGAATAAAATAATGAATTGGCTGAATTGTCACCATCTCCAAATCCCAGCGAGAAATTAAAGATGTTTCCGCCTTCCATAAAGAAGGGTCTTTTTTCTCTAAAATACGTTTCAAATTCAGTCAAATTAAATTCAGCAGGATCAGCCTCTACTTGACCAAAATCTGGATTTATCGTGCCGCTAAAGGTTAGCCCCAGATCAAAACTTTTTCTAATATCGGCCCCAATATTACTGAATGTCTCATAGGTATTGCCGTCATCCAATGAGATATCATTTGCTCCGGTTTGGCCCGATATATAGGGTGAAATGTAAAGTGGTTGTGCTGTTTGAATTCCAGACAGCCCATTTAATTCACCATAATTTGAAACAAACCCAGATTCCTCATGTGACCAGTGATTCCAAATGGCCAACTCATTATCATTCCTGGGTAATTCACGATAAACGTTGAGTCCCCATATCAGCTCATCTCCACTATTAAACCTGAGTTCTCTAAAAGGGATAGCGAATTCAGCCATCCAGCCTGATGCATCTTGACTGACGGCCCCTTCCCAGACGGCCTCCCAGTCGAAA
>CAZOBQ010000240.1:0-1918 GCA_964578155.1 uncultured Lentisphaeria bacterium | reverse complement strand
ATCCATTCGAGGATAATTATTTGGGTCTTTCCACTTTTTTTGTCCCAGATGGAAAAAGGGCTTTTCAACGCCGCTGAGAAGCACTGAGTCGGGAATCGGGATATACCATCCATCCAGTACGAATGTTGCATCAATCCTGTCATCTTCCACAATGGTATTGATCACGGCGGCCCCCCCTAATGAATGTCCAATAGCACCAATGTTTCCCGGGTCGTACGACAAACCTTCGAGAAAAGGATCCTGGCGATTACCGCTTAGCTGGTCGATCATGAAGCTCAGGTCGCTGACCAGAATAGATAGTTGAGAAAGATCGATATGTTCCAGTTGTTCAGCCGATAGGACACGTCTTCTTCCAACGCGATATTCAGCAACATCACCATCAGGGAAGATAGTAATATTGGCCCCATAGCTATGATCTGCAGCGAAAACAACATAACCCTGGCTTGCCAACTCCTCCATGAGAGAGGTGTTTTGGTAGCGCATGCCACTCAGTCCATGAGAGAAAAGTATAACCGGATACTGATTCGAGGAATCTGCTCCCATTGTGTTAGAGTAGGAGTTTGTTTTTACTCGGCCAAAATGATTGATTGGAAAGACTGGCAGTCTCAGTTGTTTAGCCAATGCCGGCATCCTTAACTTGGGGGAATCTATATAAAAAGTAGGTGTTCCATTGTTTTGTTCACCGACAGGATACCAGACCTGTACAACAATCCTGCGAAAGTCTGTTTCAGTAGTGAAAGTTTCATCTCTTGTGCTATCAACCCAGGTAGTAACTCGTGTCCCAACAGCATGTGGACCAGTGGGTGGAGGTAGATCTTTAAAGGGGGCAATCACAGGAAACACCACAGAACAACTTTGCATTAGAAGTATCGTTAACAACAATAGTGCTGATATATTACTCAATCCTATGCTCCGTTTGATCATGCCCCCAAAGTAGTCGGAGCCTCTAGCTAGCAAAATAATTTTCTATTGCTACCCAATAAAACCCATTGGTTAGTCATCCTTGAATACTTCGACTTCGCTCAGTGCAGGCTTCGTGAAGGATCTCCCTCAATTCCCTCGAGAAATATTTTTTTATGAACCTTGGAGTCTTTGCGACAATCAATTTCAGATTATCTTCAGCGAGTATGTTAACGAGAATACCACAGAATATCCTAAGTGTCCTCCAGGATGCTGGAAATCTGGCCAAAGAGTCAGGACTGGAATGCTATACTGTCGGCGGCTTTGTTCGCGACCTCGTTCTCAACACGCCCAGTAAAGATGTTGATATCATGGTCATCGGTGATGGAGTAGAATTTGCCCGCAAACTGGGCCAACATCTTAAAGTCCCAGACATCGTTGAATATGGAGAATTTGGCACTGCCCTCATCCCTTATGGAGAATTTCTCATTGAGGTAGCCTCGGCTCGGACAGAAACCTATGAATCAGATTCTCGTAAACCTAAAGTAGTCTATACAAATCTCAAGGGTGATCTCAGTCGGCGGGATTTCACCGTAAATGCCATGGCCCTCAATCTGGATCCTGATCACTTTGGTGAGTTGGTTGACGAGTATGGTGGTCTTCAGGATATTCAGAATAAGATATTGCGGACACCTCTGGATCCTGTCAAAACCTTTGATGATGATCCTCTGCGGATGATGCGGGCAGCTCGGTTTTCAGCTCAATTGGAATTTACCCTGGTCCCTGAAGCTCTGGAAGCCATGCAATCGCAAGTAGATCGAATCAAAATTGTGTCTCAAGAGCGAGTCACAGATGAGATCATTAAAACACTAAAAACTCGAAAACCGTCCATTGGTTTTTATGTCATGCGGGATGCCGGCTTAATTGATCTGGTATTTCCTGAAGTAGCTATTTTAGGTGGCATAGAGGATCGCGATGGTCAACGCCATAAAGATGTCTTTCACCACACTCTCAAGGT
>CAZOBQ010000239.1:0-1950 GCA_964578155.1 uncultured Lentisphaeria bacterium | reverse complement strand
CCCCATTCAGAATTAGGGATAGTATTGCCTGTAATCAGAGATAGACTATGAAAGGCTCTGTGATAAACGAATATTTCATCACCACCATATTCATTATTTACTGAGGCCGGGAAAGCGATGTATTGACCATCAGGTGAAGACCGTGGATAATATTTATTAAGCCCGGTATGAGTCTCAACCCTGAAATCACTGCCATCAATTCTGGCACTCACAATTTCAAGGCTACCCTCATCCATCCATGAAGACCAGATAACTCGGTTTCCCTTGGGCATCCAGGAAGCCTGATAATCTGAAGACATAGGATTGCCAAATTGGGAGAAGCTGCCATCCATTAATGAGTATACTCGGATATCTGCTGGTTGACCGGGTATTCTGTAGAATGATACAAAATGACAGCCATCAGGGGAAACTTTTGGACGACCATCAAGATCTTCATTAAATGTTAGCCGAACAACTTCCAGCGTATGAATATTGATTTTATAGATCTCAGCCTGGTCATGATCTCTGGTTGACCCGAAAAAGATCCACTCACCATCGGGAGACCAACTTGGCCAGGCATCGAAGATTTCAGGTTGATTGGTGAGATTAGTAAGGGCAGTACCGTCTGAATTCATGATCCAAACGTCAGCTTGCCCATCTCGATATGAGTAAAATGTAATTTTTGAACCATCGGGAGACCATACAGCGTCTCGATCTTTCACATCAAAGGTAAGTTGCGTCTTCTCTGATCCATCAGGACGCATTTTCCAGATATTACCATCAAAGGTTATCTCTGTGTCTGGTTCGTCCATGTACAACAACCACGTGGAGTCTGAGCTGGCGATCTCTAAAACATAATCAGCCTCAGCATTCCCCATGTTGTGAAGGGTGAATGACGCATCTATGGTTTGTTGTCCCGGTGGTATCACCAGGCGTGTGCCATCTATATCACCCGTGGTAAGTTGTGGTCTCGGTGCAGAACAGGGCCAGTCGTCTTCGTGGTAGAGAATTTTGATCTCATCTCCAGTAAGAGCACGATTATATATCCTAAAGTCATCCAATTTTCCGTTAAAGAAATATTGTGGTTCTGCTGTGGAGCCAAGGAATAAAGGCTCATTTGTATCGAGATTTGTTCCGGGTCCCAAACCATCAGGTACTCCAACTAGATCACCATCAATGTACATTTTTAGAATTGAAGAACCATCATACACAAGTATCGTATGGAACCATTGATTGGCATGGAAATCACTTAAAAAGCTTATTGATGTTTGTGCACCATTAACCGTAGCAACTAGAGCCCCATCTTGACTATCATAATTTAGTGTATATGAACCAGATAAACCTTTATACACAATATCTTGTCGACCTGTGTTGGAGTTCATCTCCATAGCAGGATTGATCCAAAGTGATGCGGTGAATGCTTGGAAACCATCCAGGTTTATTGTCTCAGATATTTCAATGTTATTCCCTACACCATCAAAAGAAAAAGCACTTTCTGCATTCCCAAATCGGTCAGTGGTGAGTGTGGCGCCATTATTTGTGCCATCATTCCCATTTCCACTCTCATCATTGGCATTGCCATTGAAGGGATAGTGAGCAACTAGACTTGGATCCCAGCCGCCTTCACGGTACAATTCAGATATTTCTTTCCCAGTGAGAAGTTTGTTAAAGAAACGAACATCATCTAATATGCCACTATAGTTATTTATTGGCCCTAAGGTCCCATGATTTCCAGCTCCAAGGCTCATACTAATCGGGTTTGTGGCATTTAGGAAAGCGGTAGTATGTAAGTCCGAAGTGCTGGTTTCAAATTGACCATCAACATAGCAGTAGAGTGAGTCTTTTTGACCACTACGACTATAGACAATATGATGCCATTTACCATCATTGACATCGCTTGCGGAAAATAGAGATGGGTTGTTGGCCTCATCATCACGAAAAATAAACCTTGCCGGTCCATCATCGATAAAG
>CAZOBQ010000238.1:0-1975 GCA_964578155.1 uncultured Lentisphaeria bacterium | reverse complement strand
ATTAAATAGTATTAAGATTGCTCTAGGCCGACTACAAAATGAGGGATATAAGGCAGTTGTATGTGTGGGTGACGCTAACAAATTGCCGTTTGCTGATAACAGTTTTGACCTAATTTATTCTTTTGGCGTTTTACACCATTCACCGGATACTGAATCAAGTATAAGAGAAATATATAGAACCTTAAAACCCGGTGGACAAGTTATTGTGATGCTCTATTCTAAATGGTCAGCAAATATGATTTTCAGAACATTTGTCCACAATGGACTCATCAAAAGAGAGATATTCAAGCTACACTCAATTAGTAAAGTATTGAATAAATGGACAGAGTTACAGTCAAAGACTGAAAGTTCTACGAATCCTTTAACGCAAGTATTCTCATACAGACAAATTCGAAAAATGTTCTATCAATTTGATGAGGTCAAATTAGAGAAACATTTTATTAACCGATACCAAATGGCTGAAGCTCGAGTATTCCTTAGGTTCATATCGGAAAAAGTAAAGAACAACCTACATAAGTATTTAGGTTGGAATACAATAATTAAAGCCAAAAAATGATCATATACCTTGCTGGGATATCGATAGCGTAAAATGGAAATATTGCAAATTAGAAATAAGCACCTTGAAAGTATTTCAGCATTATTGTATGAGAGAGATAGAGCGCTCAAATCCTATGTTGAATGGAAATACAAATTCGATGATGATAGCCGTTTTAGAGGTGTCATAGCTAAATCTGAGGGCAAAATAGTTGGGTGTTTTGGAATCATACCAAAAGAGTTAGTGTTTCTAGAGGGTACTGTCAAAGAATGTGGTTGGTTTGCGGACTGGTATGTATCTCCTGATGCGAGAGGTGCAAAAACCGGCGAACAACTATTAAGCAGCTTGTCAGACCATCTGTCAATTGTCATTGGTCAACCTGGCCCAAAACCTGCCCAGAATATCTGCATAGAAAACGGATACCATGAAATTGGATTCCACTCACGCCGCAGAATAATGCTTAGACCTTGGGCGTACAGTCTGAAGCGGAAGACCCTATTTGCCAGTATAAGACGCAAGCTTGGATACATAAGACGAGAGAATGATTCCAATAGTAAATCTGACAGGTATGTAAAATCTCCAACCCTAAATAACGACAATGATAAGAAACAAGAATCATCGGGAATATTCTTCAAACAATCACTCACCCATGAAAAATGGATTCTTGACGAACCCACCTCTACTCAGCACCCTCGCAAGTATGGTGAATGGGAAGAGCATGAGTTTATGCTTAAGTATTTTGATGAATTAAGAGGAAACTCAGAAAAGAGAAGGTCTGTTCTATTTATGTCGGGAGATAAAATACTGGATGCAGATATGTGGAACTTATTTATTGAGGCTTCAAGATCATCAAAACAGGATTATATAGAGATATTTACATGTGATAAAAAATTAGATATACTACTCCAGAAGATGGGAGCCTGGCATATCCACGAAGCTCCTATCATATCAAAAGGGCTTGACAAATCTGATAATCTTCAGATCCAGGCCTGGGATCGAGAAAACTGGACCTATCTCGCCAATGGATAAGCAATTATGAGAGCACAAATATTTATACTCCGATAGGCTCATGATTTCTACCTCAGAATTAAAGTCATTTTATAACGCTGCCCTTCAAAAGAAAAGGTATGGCAAGATAGTACATGTGTTATTTACACAGTATTCAAGTTGGTTCAGGGTGTGGCGATGGAAACATGGTATTAGTTTCAGGAGACAAAACAAGATTCACTCAACTCCGAAAATTGCACGTAGTGAGGATGAGAGTGTAGCCATAAATGCATGGACAGGGGATATTAAGAATATCGTTAAAAATGCAAGGTCCTATTTTAAGACTGGGTACATGATATCACCCAAATATAATGACACTTACAGGGCAGCTGGAGGCAGAAGACTTCCTTGGGGATCTGATTCAGATGATATTCAGGATGTTCATGCCTGGCA
>CAZOBQ010000237.1:0-2008 GCA_964578155.1 uncultured Lentisphaeria bacterium | reverse complement strand
CTTCCGGGACAAGGTTCGACTAGTATTTATTGACCTTTTTCGACAGCCTCGTTAGACCTCTAATGAGATCAATTTCATTCAATTCGTGAATCTTTCCACACGAGTTTCTCGTCAGTCCGATTTGTAAAAAAATCTGGGCAGTTGCCATCTCCATGTCCAGTAAACCCTCCATCCGGTGCACAGATGATTTCACATTCTGCATCCTGAAGAATGCTGTATTGATCACAGCATTGTGGAGGAATATAGTAAACAGTTTCTCCGTTATATTCATAACGCCAGATTGATTGAGGTGGATTACCAACAGGTTCGTTTTGAAACTTGATTATTAATTCATCTGTACAATCAGGATTTTCGGATTGTTCAGATTGAGAACACGTGCTAAAAATAATCAAACTAATAATGAGCGATATCTTAATCATAATATTTGCCCCTTTGCCGTCGGTACAATGCCCCTGCGTGTCAGTATGTTTTACTATTTGTTTTCAGCTTCCAGCCCTCATGCTTGGATTATGGTTCTGCGAGTCAGGAGAAGGCGATTGTATTACTGACGATATCTTACTCATTTGAGAACCTGAAGCTTACATGTAATCCAAGCAGAGATTTATGATCATCATTTGGAATTATGGCTGGCAATACTTGTAAATTTTTCCAGGAAAAAACACCAGAAGCAATAGCAGCTGTTCCGCTTAACGCCAAAACTATTGGATACTGGGCTTCTGAACTAAAAGCAGCTCCAATTAATAATAGTCCCGACCCAATACCAATGCTAGCAATACGTTTAGACGGTCTGCCGTCTGTCGTGGTATACACGTTCAAACCAGTAATCAGACCACCACTCAAGGACCCAGCCATCTCAATCCCTTGACGGGTGGAATAGTCCTTTTGAACCTCAACATTTCCGTATGCTGAAGTATTGAGAGTCATGAGTAGAACGATGAATATTTTGAGAGTCATTTTCATTTCTCAGCCCTAATGCTTGGATGCGAGGCGGCGAGTCTTACTTATAAACCAATCCTTTAACATACTTCTCCCCATAGTATCCTAGTGCCCTGCCTTCCTTTAAGTCATTTTGAATTTCAGTTTATTTTGTCAAATAGAAACCAATATTAAGATCAATCCGGTTTAGACCTTCATAGTTTTCTTTATCCAACTCTATTGTTTCTGTTTGACCATTTGCAGAGAGAGTGAAATCAGACAAAACTCCCTGTAAATAAGTGGCACCTATTAGCATACCATATTTCTCTGATATGGGAACTCCCATTTTCAAATCAAATTTTAATCCTAATGTGGATGATTCAATTAGTATGTCGCCTCCATCCCTGAGGTCATCATGATATTTAAGATATCCCAGAGAGGTCGAAGTTATAAAATAAAGATCCTCACTTAAGCCATCTAGTCTGGTTTGGATTGACGGACCCACATATGTGATTGTCATATCATTAGAAATATCAAAGGTCGCAATTTCATTTTGAGCTCTAAAAGAGGAAAAAGATAGGCCATACCCGATTGCATCAGAGATGTAATAATGGATACCGCCCTCCAAATTGTAACCATTCATCAGCTCCTCAAGGTATTCTCTCTGGTCAGATGAAAAGTCAGAACTTATTTTAGCCGTTCTATGCCCCCAACCACCTGAGAAATAACCATGCAAGGATGATGAATTAGAGTTCGACATCATTTCTTCAGGGATAAGCTCTGCGCCTTCTAGATTCCTTTCAACTTTTTTAACGTCGTTTATAGATATGAGAGTATTCCGATATTCCTCCCCATACTTCAAGGTAAAATGGTAGAAATCAGCCTCTATTTTTGTAATGCGACACTGAATGGTGTCATTAGTCGTTGTGATTATAAGGTCTTGTGCAATTCCAACCTGAATTATTATCATCAACAAACCGGCGAGTAACGCTAGTCTCTTCATCATTTATCACCAATTGCTTGAGACTCAGCTTTCCCTGTGGACTTATCAACCAAAGTCAAGGAAGGTCTACCCACAAGGAATCCCATGCTA
>CAZOBQ010000236.1:0-2010 GCA_964578155.1 uncultured Lentisphaeria bacterium | reverse complement strand
AAAACACTTTATCCGGATACTAAATTATTCAACAGTGTTACCGATATTGATCTGGATGAATATGATGGATTTACAGTAGCTACTCCTGCGGAAACTCACTTTGATGTTGGCTCATACCTCCTTGAGCATGGTAAACATGTTTTGATTGAAAAACCAATTGCTTTAAATACAGATGAAGCCGCTAAACTGAAAAAGCTGGCAGAAAAACATCAGGTAAACCTCATGGTGGGTCATGTGTTGCTTTTTCATCCGGCGATTATCAAGATAAAAGAATTAATCGATTCCGGGAAAATAGGCAAACTGGAGTATATCTATAGTAATAGAGTAAATCTGGGGACAGTTCGAACAGAAGAAAATATTCTCTGGAGTTTTGCTCCCCATGATATTTCAATTTTTCAATTTTTCATTGGCTCAAGCCCTATTGAAGTGGTCAGCCGTGGCGGTGCATTTCTGCAACCCGGGATCCACGACACAACCATGACAACTTTGACATACCCAGATAATGTTGTTGGTCACATATTTGTCAGCTGGCTTCATCCATTTAAAGAACACAGAATGGTAATCATTGGTTCTCAAGGCATGGTGTCCTTTGATGATAGCTCTCAAGAGAAGGATATCCTTTTTTATGAGAAAGGCATCGACTGGATCCAGGGCGAGCCCATTAAACGTGATGGTCCTACTGAAGTAATCCCGTATGAGAAGGGGTTTCCACTGACGAATGAAATCCAGTATTTTATTGATCATCTTGATGGTAGTAAAATTGAAATAGCCGATGGTCAGAATGCTTATGATGTGTTGGAAGCTCTGGAGAAAGCAACTGAGTCATTGCAGGGACAAGCTGAGCAAAAGACTACAGTACCAAGCACGTCAGAAGGAAAATATTTTGTCCATCCCACAAGTGAAGTTGATGAGGGCGTTAAAGTTGGTGATGGAACCAAGATCTGGCATTATTCACATATTCAACAGGGGTCATCATTAGGTACAAATGTTTCCGTTGGCCAGAATGTGAACGTTGGAAATAACGTCAAAATTGGAAATGGGGTCAAAATTCAAAACAATGTCTCGGTATATGAAGGCGTTGAATTGGAGGATTATGTATTTTGTGGACCATCCATGGTATTCACGAATGTCACACACCCTCGATCTGAGTTTCCACAGCGGGGAACAGAATTTTATGCAAAGACACTTGTGAAAAAGAGTGCGTCAATCGGTGCAAATGCAACAGTCCTATGCGGCTCTACCATTGGTAAATATGCATTTATCGGTGCCGGAGCAGTGGTAACTAGAGATGTCCCCGATTTTGCACTGGTAGTAGGTAATCCAGGGAAAGTTGTATCATGGGTTGACAAGCACGGTCACAAGCTCAGTTTTAATGAAAAAGGTCTGAGTCCTAATGGGGACTATCAATTAATTGATGGGGATAGAGTAGTATTTCTAGGGAAATAAATCGAATTCATGACTAAAATTCTCGTAACAGGAGCAGCAGGATTTATTGGATATCATCTTTCAGAGCGTTTGCTAAGAGAAGGCCAAGATGTATACGGGATTGACAGTTTAAATCACTACTACGACCCCTCTCTGAAGCGAGCTCGTGTCGAAAATCTTCAGGCTCCAAACTTCCAATTTCAAAAACTAGATCTTCAGAATTATGAGGGAATCACGAGGGTTTTTCAGGAATTTGATCCTGACGTGGTTATAAATTTAGCGGCCCAAGCGGGTGTACGCTACTCTCTAGAAAATCCCCGCTCCTATATAGAGTCAAACCTAAATGGATTCTTTAATATTCTTGAAGCTTCAAAGCAGCATGGAGTTGAAAAGTTTATCTATGCTTCTTCCAGCTCTGTTTATGGGAATAACAAGAAGACCCCCTTCGCTGAAAGCGATACTGTGGACCACCCTGTTTCGCTTTACGCAGCAACTAAGAAGTCAAACGAGCTCATGGCTCATACCTATAGCCATTTGTACCAGATGAATACCATTGGACTCAGGTTTTTTACTGTCTACGGTCCT
>CAZOBQ010000235.1:0-2036 GCA_964578155.1 uncultured Lentisphaeria bacterium | reverse complement strand
AATAGTAGCGTTTCCATCATGACTGATAACAATATTCCTGATAAATTTACTCTGCATCAAAATTACCCAAATCCGTTCAATCCGACGACATCTATACAGTATGAATTGCCCGAATCTATGGATATATCACTAACCATATACGATGTGTCTGGGCGAGAGATTAAAACTCTGATAAATCGAATACAATCAGCTGGATGGTACAGTATTGATTGGGATGGGCTTGATTCAAATGATAACTCTGTTGATACTGGAATATACCTAGCTCGCCTCCAAAGCAAGAATTTATCATGGGTGATTAAAATGGTGTATCTAAAATAGATCACTGCAGATATTGCCTGATTAGGGCATGAACATACTAATGATACTACTGTAATATTTTGAGTAGTTGAGACTTGAATCAGGCAATGGGGACTGATCAAACCTCAGGAAATAAATGAGTCCCAAATGGAATCAGTATAAACTTTGCGAATAGTCAATCTGAACCTAAAATATGCACCCGCTGAAACTGCAGGTGCATATTTTTTACAATGACATTTTGAAAACTTCAAAATCTGATTTAAAAAAACAGAAAAGAGATATGATGAATAACAGCTCAGTAAATGCAAAAGCCCTCTATTTTATATCAGCCGTAGTCGCCATTGGCGGATTCCTTTTTGGCTATGATACTGGGGTCATTGGTGGTACACAACTCTATTTTACTGAATATTTCGAGCTCAGTTCAGGACAACAGGGCTGGGCTGTTAGCAGTGCTCTATATGGTTCATTAATGGGTGCTGCCATAGCTGGGTTTCTCAGCTCAAAGTATAGTAGAAAACACACGCTCATCGTATCTGCACTATTATTTGTAGTCTCAGCATGGGGATCAGGAATCTCAGAATCATTGACTCAGTTGAGTATATACAGGATTATTGGAGGTCTGGGAGTAGGTATCGCATCTATGACGGCACCCATGTATATCGCTGAAATATCTCCCGCCAAGAGACGTGGACAGATGGTTTCACTCTACCAGCTAGCTATCGTACTGGGATTCTTTATAGTATTTCTGGCAACTTATTTTATCGGTGGTAATACTGCCCACGAACTATCTGCAGACATACATACATACAACGTCGAGCAGGGCTGGCGGAGCATGTTCTGGTCAGAACTCATACCAGCTATCACTTTTTTTATCGCGCTATTTTTTATTCCTCATAGTCCTAGATGGTTGTTCTTAAAATCAAGGACCGAGGAAGCAAAACAGGTTTTATTCAAAATTATTAATGATGAAAAAATCGTTCAACAAGAATACGATGAAATTGAACAGTCTATTTTAAATCATCCGGGAAAACCGAAATTCAGTCATCTTTTCCAAGGAGGAATGACGCTCATTCTGATCATTGGGATGTCATTGGCAGTATTACAACAGGTAACAGGCATTAATGCTATTCTATACTACGGTGCAGAAATATTCAGCAATGCGCTTGGCTATGGGCCGGAAGACGCCCTGCAGCAACAGCTCTGGTTGGGAACTGTAAACCTGATATTTACGTTTGTAGCTATTTTCACTGTTGATAGATGGGGCAGAAAACCGCTTCTGCTGGTTGGCTCCGTCGGAATGTTCCTGGGCTTATCCATCTTGGGCTTATCTATTTACACGCAGCAGTTGGGTGTGGTATCCTTGTTAGCAATGTTGCTATTCATTGGCTCATTTGCTCTCTCAATGGGACCTGTCGTGTGGGTATTATTATCAGAAATATTTCCAAATGCCATCAGAAGTTTGGCAATGTCCATAGCCGTTGGAGCCATGTGGCTATTTAACGCAATTGTTGCCAACTCATTTCCCGTTATCAATAGAAGTGAGATTAATACGGAGTTATTCAATGGGGCATTACCCTACTTTGTATTTGCCTCGCTGTGTATAGTAACATTCATATTTGTATGGAAATATGTTCCTGAAACCAAAGGCAAATCTCTGGAAGAAATTGAGCAGGGAATAACAGGGTAATTAATATTAACATTACCAGTCGATTAAGGTTTTAACCAGGATGAGTGATAAA
>CAZOBQ010000234.1:0-2045 GCA_964578155.1 uncultured Lentisphaeria bacterium | reverse complement strand
AGTATATTGCATTAAATCTGCTGCCAGATGGTTTGTTAAGTGACTTAGTCAATCAGATCTATGGAGATGCAAGCTTCCTGGAAAGTAATATAGAATCTCATCTAGGCGTACATAACCATCTACTCAATAATGCCAGAGCTTTGAGTATTGCGGGATTCATTTTCCAAGATGATGAGCAATCAGAAATCTGGACTTCTAGAGCCATGGCACTTTGGACTGAATATTGGCCAAAACTTATTCTGGAAGATGGTTTCTTTGCAGAACAGAGTTCTTTTTATCATGTTCTCATGACCCGTACGCTACTTGATTACTTGGCTCAGGCTAAACGACTGAATCTTGAATTGTCACAATCATTCCTAGAGCAAGTAGATAGAATGTGTTCCATCACAAACCTCTTGGTGAGACCTGATGGGAGTATTCCCGTTTTTGGTGATGCATCACCTGATATGCCAATTGAATGGCTTCGAGGGTTAGTTGATGCTTGTCATAGTCAGGGTTATTTAAAACAATTGCCAAGAGACACTCATCGGGGATATGCAGGTGGGGTCAACCATATTAGTGATGCTACAACCGATTCACCAGCGCCTGAAACCTCAGGAGTGGAATTAAAAGATAGTTGGGAAACCCAGCACTTTAAGGAGAGCGGGTTCCTATTTTGTAGAAATGATTTAAGAAATATTGAGTTATCAGCGATGGGCTCATCGGGTCCGGAGTTTCATGGACATGGTGATTCTGGGCAGGGCAGTTTTGAGATCTGGTGGAATAATCGAAATATCATTGTGGACGGTGGCATTCCAATCTATGGGGTATCTCCCCAAGCTAGAAACTTTCGAGGTGCCCAAGGTCAGAATTGCATTTCTATAGCAGGAATCTCCCCAACACCTTTTTGGGATGAAATAACTCAATTACCTATATGGTACTCCGATAAAAAGATAAATGGTAGTTGGGATATTGAGGGTCCTCGGGCAACGTTTCATTGGAATGGATTTGGGCGATACAAAAATGGTTTAGTATGGAGTAGGACCTGGGAATGCGATGACCAATTTATTCGAATTCAGGACAAAATCTCAGGCGTTGATGAATCTATTCTACTACAAGCATATCTGCATTTCGGTGAATCTGGGTGGCAGATTGAAAGCGATAATCGTTTCAATAATAATGGATGTAGACTAGGATTGAGGACAAGTGAGTTTGTGGAGGTTCGTCTTGGGGATATGCAATATTCGCCAGATTATGGCGTAATCGAGGACTCTCAGGGCATTACGGTAAATGGGAAGGTCAGACTACCATTTGAGATGGAATGGAGTTTTGAGTTTAGTGAGGGGAAATCACAAGACTGATGTGTGGAATCGCCGGAATATTTGATTCACATACTCATCCAAACTCTGGTGAATTACTTCCCATGGTCCAGATAATGACGCATCGGGGACCGGATCATGAGGGGACTCTGGTTACAGGTCCTATCGCCTTAGGTATGCGTCGGCTATCTATCATAGATTTGGATACTGGAAATCAACCCATCCAGAATCATGATCAATCAGTATCTGTTATAGCTAATGGTGAGATCTACAATTACCTCGAACTACGAGTCGGCTTGGAAGAGCAGGGATATCAGTTTAAAACTCAAACTGATACAGAGGTACTTGTCCATCTTTACACTGAGTATGGCCAGGAAATGTTACCCAAACTTAATGGTATGTTCGCATTTGCCATTTGGGATGAAAAACTACAAAGCGTATTCATAGCTCGCGATAGAATGGGCATCAAACCGCTCTATTATACTCAGGTCGGGGATCGTTTTCTTTTTGCCAGTGAATTGAAAAGTATAACGACTCAGAAGAATATTGATAAATCGTTAAATGAGAACGCCATCTCTGACTATTTAAGATTGGGTTACATCCCAAGGAGTGCCACTCCTTATCAATCTATTCACAAGCTATTGCCAGGATATTTTCTCAAAGAAAATGAAAAACAAGTGCACTGTGAGCAGTGGTGTTAACTAAAAAAACCTCATAAACCTCAACAAGAAATTTTGGAAGATATTG
>CAZOBQ010000233.1:0-2067 GCA_964578155.1 uncultured Lentisphaeria bacterium | reverse complement strand
AAATGATCTGATGTTCTTCCCCATCACCTAGATCAACCATACAGACACTTAATTTGTCAGCATCGGGATGTTTTTCTTTTGAGATAATCGAGCCCACTTTGATGGACTTGAAGAATTCAGGAAATTGATTAACAATATTAGCTTCAAGCCCGGCAGCAGTCAGTTTTTCTGCTACCTCAATGGGACTTAGATCAATATCAATATATTCTTTGAGCCAGTTGAAGGAAATATTCATCAATTTATCCTATTTAAGTCTTTGCGAGTGTAGCGAAGCAATCTCGGACTTGGGATCGCCGCGGTCATACTTCCCTCGCGAAGACACCAAAGATTATTTCTAGTATTTTGGACGACCATTTTCAAACTCAGTGTTCTCTGTATTCTCTGTGGTTAATGCTTTTAAAACTGTTTTAGAAATCGGACATCGTTCTCGAAGAACAACCGAATATCATCGATTCCATATTTGAGCATGGCAATTCTTTCAATACCCATTCCAAATGCATATCCTGTGTATTTCTCAGAATCATAACCCACTGATTCAAATACATTTGGATCAACCATTCCACAACCCAGAATTTCCAGCCAACCCGTCTGTTTACAGACACGACAGCCTTTACCACCACAAAGAAAACAAGTGACATCAACTTCATTACTAGGCTCAGTAAAAGGGAAAAAACTCGGGCGGAAACGTAATTTTACATCAGCACCAAAGTATTCACGACAAAACAACTCAATTGTCGCCTTGAGTTCACCATGAGTAACATTTTTATCAACATAAAGCCCCTCAACTTGATGAAATAGACAATAATGTCCAGCATCAATAGCTTCATTGCGATACACGCGACCTGGCATAATTGAACGAAGCGGTGGTTTTTCATCCAGCATCAAACGGATTTGAACAGGTGAGGTATGGGTTCGTAACACAGAGCCATTATTCAGGAAAAAAGTATCCTGCATATCACGGGCTGGATGTTCCGGAGGAAAATTCAAAGCATCAAAATTGCGCCATTGGGTTTCGATTTCAGGACCTTCGGCCACAGAAAATCCCAAACGGTGAAAAATATGCTTAATATCTCTCAAGGTCTGCTCAAGGGGATGTAGCGTTCCTCTCTGGTACTCTACACCTGGTAAACTCATATCTATACCAGAGGATTCTCCGGTTTGAGATGATCCTTGTGAGAGCAAGTCATCGATGGTATCCTGAACTTCCTGCTTCAGAATATTAACCAGGCCACCAAACTCACCCTTACGGGCAGGTTCAACATCCCTGATCTGTTTGAAGAGGTCATTCAATATCCCCTTACGACCAAGATATTCTTGTTTGATCCGCTCTAAATCAGAAAGCGCTGGACTTGATGCCAACGCTTGCTTGAATTCTGAACGTAACTCGTCGACTTTCTTAAAAAGCGACATGCGCGATCCTAACTCTGGTTTTTTATGTGTCCAGGATATCTGATATCATGGACAACACACTTAAATAGGTTTTGCCTATTTAGCTTTTGCGACAATCGCAGAAAATCCAGCAGGATCAGTAACAGCGATCTCTGCCAACATCTTACGATTGAGTTCAATACTGCTCTTACTCAAACCATGTATCAATTTAGAATAACTTGTGCCATTCAAACGAGCAGCTGCGTTGATTCTAGCGATCCACAAGCGGCGAAATTGACGTTTACGATCTTTACGATCCCGGTAGGCATATGCCCAGGCGCGTTCAACTGTTTCACGAGCTGTTCTGTACAGACGTGAACGAGCACCATAGTACCCTTTGGCAGCTTTTAGATATTTTTTGTGCCGTCTTTTACGGGCGACGGAACTACTTGATTTTGGCATTTCTAACTCCTAGAACTTAAGCGCTAATGGCTTTTTTCACTTTAGCAGCATCACCACCGGATAATAGACCGGATTTACGCAATTTTCTCTTCTGCTTCTGTGATTTGTTGTTTTGCATGTGACTGGTGAAAGCCTTACTTCTTTTAACTTTACCTTTACCGGTCAGTTTGAAGCGCTTTTTAGCAGCACGATTTGATTTCATTTTGGGCATGTTTAGTTACCTCCCTTTTTCAAGGT
>CAZOBQ010000232.1:0-2083 GCA_964578155.1 uncultured Lentisphaeria bacterium | reverse complement strand
AGTGGGTTACTGAATTACATATCTTATCGTGAACGGTGTGAGTATGAGGTCAATCAGTGGCTCTATAAAAAGAAATATTCGGACCTGAAAGATGAATTATTAACCCGTGTAAAAGATAAAAACTATCTGGATAACGAACGATTTGCTCGACTCTTTATTCGCGACAGAGTCAAGCTCAAGGGCTGGGGACCGATTCGTTTGCGGCATGAGCTTGGTTTAAAGCGGATCGCTAAACATATCATTGAGTTAGAGATTGAGTCTATCCGAGAAGAAACGGATTTTGATCAAATGGCCCTGGAGCAGGTGCAACGCAAGCTTAAAAGTATTTCCGTGCCAACATTTAAAGACAAAAAGCGCTTGTGGTCATTTCTGCAACGCAGAGGGTATGAAGCTTCTTCCATATCCAAATCTCTATCTGAGTTTACCTTTGTAAGCGAGCAGGACTCATAATCCACCATTATTTCCTATTTAATATAGCTTGATACAGTATCAAATTCCTCCTATGTTTGGCTAACCCCAAAACAAGTAGGAATCATGAAAGACCGTATCGCGGAGCTGATAAGTCCACGACCTATGGTTGTGCTTACGCTCATATTTACAATTGGGATTATCTTAGAAGACTTGCTTCAACTTGGTATTGTTGTGCATGTACTTCTGTTAGTTCTCTCCTCTACAAGTTTCTTCATCTTTAGCGTATCTAAACGCCAATTTAGTTTGTTCCTCTTATTGCTCATATCAGGTGGACTGAGAACAGCAGTTCATGAATCTCATTCTGTCAACTCCCTTGTCACATACGAAGTTAAGATGGACTCAATATATTGGGTCGCAGGGATAGTTGAAGAGGTCGGAGAGACCCGCAAAGGGACACCAAAATTCACAATATCTCCATTAACCATAGACAATTCAACCATCAGCGATGGCAAGCTGATACTTTATGCCAAGGATCTGGAAATCGCGCCTGACATAGGTGATACCTTGATCGCACCTATGAACCTGATTAAGCCAAGGCCAAAACGAAACCCTAACGACTTTGATTACCAAAAATATCTATTTGGGAAAGGGATTTATCTCGAAGCATTTATTTCGGATACAGGTGAAGTCAGTGTGAATCCGCGAGAAGGCTCTCAGGTTCAAAGGGAATTGTCCAGCCTTAGGAATTCCATAAAACAGTATTTCTTTACAAGTCTTTATCCTCGATCAGCCGGAGTGATGTCTGCGTTGATCCTTGGTGAGCGCAGTGATGTAGATGAAGAAACAAAGACAAACTTTGCCAATACTGGAGTGATTCATGTATTGGCGGTTAGTGGTTTACATGTGGGATATGTTTCACTCATACTCATAACCATTATTGGGATGTTTCGTTTACCCTATAACTATCAAACAATTCTCGTGATTCTAGGTTTAGGATTTTATGTCATTCTCACTGGGGGCGCTGCTTCTGTGATGCGAGCCTCCATCATGGCATCTCTCATGCTCCTGTCGACCATTATAGAGCGAAAAACGGATATTTATAATACCCTAGCCACTGCAGCATTCATCATTTTGATGTTAGATCCAAGTCAGTTAGAAGGAATTGGTTTCCAATTGTCATTTTCTGCTGTTCTAAGCATTGTTTCTCTATATCCAATATTTCGAGAATGGATTCCACAAGCCAGATTAATCTCGAATAGCTGGATCATGGAAGCGATAGATAGAATTGTTGATCTATTCCTGGTCTCGCTGGCTGCCCAATTGGGCACTTTAGGACTGACCATGTTCTATTTTAATAAGATTCCCATAATCAGTCTTTTTGCCAATCTGCTTGTTGTGCCCATCATTGGCGTAATCGTATCCACGGGTATGACTTCTCTATTAATTGGGTCATGTATTCCTATGGTGGCAAAATTATGGGGAGCCTTGATCGATACGCTCGTTGATTTTATGCTGTGGTTTGTGGGCTTTTGTGCCAGATTTGATTGGGCGTATGTCACAACCCGCAATCTTCATCTTTTTGAACTTATGCTTATCATCATGGCTGTTTTTGGTGTTACTGGAATCGCAATCAAGAAAATACCGAAATTGTGGTTTATTTTAATTCTATTAT
>CAZOBQ010000231.1:0-2138 GCA_964578155.1 uncultured Lentisphaeria bacterium | reverse complement strand
TATTTATATTCCAATTCCTGTTCACAGAAGCGAATAGTGTTGGTAAAATGTTTTAACAAACATACTTTACGTCAATAACCCGGAGTTGTCATTATGCAAAATATTAAAATGAAAAATCAAGTTCAACGTATTTTTATGATTCTTCCACTTCTAACGCTTGTCGTTTCATGCGTGAAGCCTACAGTTCCAGTTACACCTCAAAAAGTGCCCATGATTGTGGCTGAAAAATTCCAGGATGGGACATTTATGTCAGGCCTGGAAGTATTCCTCCATAATGATCATTCAAATGATAGTTTAAAGTATGGCTTGCTGGCCAACCAAACCTGTATCAATAGAGATCTCGTCCATGGTGTTGACCTTCTGAAAGAAGAGATTGATCTGCAATTACTACTGTCTCCAGAGCATGGTCTATTTGGAGCAGAAAATGCCGGAGATGCTATTGGTAGCGAGGTTGATGCCAATTCCGGGATTAAATCTCTGACTACTTACAGAAAAAAACCAGATCAGATTGCAGAGTTGATTGCTGACCTTGATGTTGTTTTGTTTGATATTCAAGATATTGGAATACGGTCGTACACTTACATTAATTCTATGGCATATTTAATGCGAGCCGCAAAAACAGCGGGTAAAAAAGTAATTGTCCTTGATCGTCCAAATCCTATCAATGGAATCAGACTTGAAGGAAACATTCTGGATCCAAAATTTTCAAGTTTTGTCGGGCTTTACCCAATCCCTTATCGACATGGAATGACCATTGGAGAACTCGCCTTATTTTTCAATACAGAATACAATATCAATTGTGATTTGGAAGTGGTCAAGATGCAGGGTTGGACTCGTGATATGTGGTTTGAAGATACAGGCCTGCCATGGGTGCCAACCTCTCCGCATGTTCCTGACGCCAGCACGATACTACCGATGATAGCTACTGGTACTTATGGTGAATTGGGAATGCTTTCCGAAGGAGTTGGAACAACCGTCCCCTTTGAATTAGTAGGTGGTCCCTGGATAAAAAATCCACATGAGTATGCCAACGCCCTACAAGCGCTAGCAGGTGAGGGTGTCATTTATCGACCTACCTTTTTTAAACCTTACTATGGTCGTCACAAGGGCCAGACGTGTGGTGGTGTTCAGGTTCATGTCACTGATAGAGATTTATATTCGCCATACATCACCGGTTTACTCCTCATGTCAGTTCATCAAGAATTATATCCTGAGATCGATCTTTTCAAAAACGAGGGACGTTGGAGCATGTTCGCAAAAGTGATGGGTACTGATAAGATTCAAAAAGATATCCAAGCTGGTAAGGATCCTCTTGTAATGCAGCAGGAATGGCAACAAGACCTTATGGATTTTGATGAGTTAAGGCAGAAATATCTACTTTATAACTAGACACACTCTTAGGATAGTTCAGGAAGCAGCTCTTATGGTCTTTCGTATTAGTATTGCCATTGTTCTATCTCTCTCAGTTATAGTTGGGCAGGACATAAATTACCGACCGCATGCCGAACAACTGAGGCAATATGGAAATGTCAAAGTAGATCAGGGGTCAGGGCACATGATCAAGAGCCAGGATCTAGTCATGCGAAAGCAGTCCAGTGGTCCTAGTCATGTCGTCTTTGGCTATCATCCATATTGGAATGGCACATCATACCGAAATTATAATTATGACTTGTTAACCCATATAGCCTGGTTCGGGTTGGAGATGAATTCTACAGGAAATATCACTGATTCCAATGGTTGGCCAGTCACTGATTTGGTAAATCTGGCACACAGTCATGGAGTCAAAGTTATTGTGACGGTAACCCTTTTTGACAATGATGCTATTGGTGCACTCCTGGGTAATGCCATATATCGGCAGACCGCAATTGACAACCTTCTTTCAAGAGTCATTCAGGGAAATGCGGACGGCGTAAATATTGATTTTGAGTTTGTGCCAAGCTATGCCAAGACAAATTTCAACACATTTATTCACGATTTGACCCAAGCTTTCCATGATCAGCTTCCTAACTCAGAAGTCAGTATTGCCATGCCTTCTGTGGACTGGTCAAGTGCTTATGATTATAATTATTTGTCAGATAACTGTGATGGTCTGATGATCATGGCTTGTCCAGAGGCTTGCCTCATCGGTTGACTTGATG
>CAZOBQ010000230.1:0-2170 GCA_964578155.1 uncultured Lentisphaeria bacterium | reverse complement strand
AGGCAGATGGGTCAATCGGTGGAATTATCGTTTATACAGAAGTAATCACGGAGCGCAAGCAAGTAGCGGAGTCCTTGAGTAAAAGTGAGGAACGATTCAAGCTGGCAATGAGGGCAACCAATGAAGGACTATATGATTGGAATATGACGAATAATGAAGTGTATTATTCACCAGCCTGGAAAAGCATGCTTGGTTATGAATATGATGAACTTCCCAACGAATTATCGATATGGACGGAATTGACTAAACCGGAGGATGTTAACAGGGTATCGTTACTGAATCAGAAAATAATTGATCAACGACTTGACAAAGTAGCTGTTGAATTTCAAATGAAACATAAAGATGGTCATTGGGTGGATATTCAATCTCGAGCTTTCACAATATATGACGAAAAGGGTAATCCGCTTAGAATGGTAGGAACCCATTCTGATATCACCAGACGCAAGCATACTGAGTTAAAAATAAAAAATGCTGAATTACTATTAAGATCCAGTTTGGAGAGCCAGAAGGATACGATAATATTTTCCATTGACAAAAATTACCACTACTTGTATTTCAATAAGGCTCATAAGGATGTCATGAAGACTGCTTATAAGAAGGACATTGTAACAGGTATGGATATTTTGGAGTGTATTACTTCCGATGATGATAGGCAAGTAGCTAAAGAAAATTATGATCGCGCGCTGGCAGGCGAGACCCATTCAAATATTCGGGAATATGGGAATGAGAAGCGTGGCTATTTTGAAAGTTTCTTTAATCCTATCCTCAATGATAAAAATGAAATTGTCGGTGCCACAGCTTTAGCTATGGACATCACCGGGCGCAAGCAAGCTGAGGAAGAACTAACAGTGAGTCGCCAACAGCTTATTGATGCGCAACAACTTTCCAATGTGGGTAGCTGGAGTTATGATCCAGTGACTCAGAAACCAATTTGGTCAGGAACGATGTTTAGCATTTGGGGTCTGGATCCTCAAATGGGCGCGCCGGAATATTCCGAGCACCAGAAATATATTCATCCAGATGATTTCCCCCGTTTTGATGCTGCTGTAGCTGAGGCGGTAGAATTGGGTAAACCTTACAAGATGGAGTTAAGGATTTGCCGTCCGGATGGCACAGAAAGCACTATTATAACAATCTGCGAACCAAGGTTGGACACATCAGGAAAAGTCATAAGTTTAGTAGGTACGAACCAGGACATCACCGAGCGCAAGCAAGCAGAACAAGAGCGTATAGCCCTGGAAGCTCAACTCCTCCAATCGCAGAAACTGGAAGCCGTAGGAACGATGGTGAATGGTATTGCCCATGAGTTTAATAATGTCCTCCAGGGCATATTTCTTTATGGTGGCATTTTAGAAGGCCAGCTCCAAGATGATAGAAGCAAGGCCAGCTTAAAGGCGATGATGGTTGGGAGTGAGCGTGCAAAAAAGATTGTAAACCAGATCATGGCTTTCAGCCGGCAATCTGAGGAAAACATCGCCAATCACAATCTTTGGCTAATCTTGAGAGAAGCAATTGATCTTGAGAAAGCTATGGTCTCATCTCAAATTGAGATTGTAGAAGAAATCGCAGATGATTGTAGTCAGATTCGCTGCGATTCAACCCAAATGCAGCAGATCATCATTAACTTATGCAATAATGCTCAACAAGCCATGCCTGATGGGGGTACGTTAACAGTCGGCCTTAAAGAGATTCAATTTTCTAACAAACCTGAAAATGGTGATGAGAAAAAGGTTCCTGCCTATTTGGAGCTAAGCATATCAGATACAGGTACGGGCATGGATAATGAAACCCTGGAGAAGGTGTTTGATCCATTCTTCACCACCAAAGAGGTTGGGGAAGGAACAGGACTAGGTTTATCTGTTGTCCATGGCCTTATTGAGCAGATGGGTGGAATGATTACAGCGACCAGTAAGTTGGGAGAAGGAAGTACTTTCACGATTCTACTTCCTACAGTTAATGATTAAGATCAAATATCTACCTTAATATTAAGCTAAAACGATACTCACAAACCCCTGACCTCAAAAATCAGGGGCTTTTTTACACAAGTTCAAAATGGTGACTTTTTAGTCACTGGCACCCTCTAAACCCTTATATAGCTCCAATGGCCATGTATTTCTAATCCGTAGGTTACTTCATAGCTGAGCAAAGTCAGCTATTCAGCACAGGCTCC
>CAZOBQ010000229.1:0-2187 GCA_964578155.1 uncultured Lentisphaeria bacterium | reverse complement strand
ATGCCGGACACCACTCATAACTTTCATATACCTGTCATGGGCACGGGGCACTCAATTGATACCCCAATCCGCTTGGCTCACCTAGGGATCACTTCTGTGATCTCAATCATTGATGATATCCTTTTAGAGAGACTTAGGAAGTATTATACGGCGAAGTATGATCTTCCCTTTAATCGGATTTCTGCACGTGAAGAGGATGGCCGCGCAAAGCGTATAACTGCTTATCTCGATATGGTCCATGATATCGTCGAAATGAAGATGGAACGCGTCCGCGCTCTTCCATTCTTTGAGAAAAATGAAAAATCACGTTATTTCGAATTACTTCCTGACACCAGTAGCCTGAAGAAGGCCTACAATGACCTTCTGACAACAAAACCAGGTGAGCTTCGAGAAATATTTGCTCATGAACTGAACCAGAGAATGAATCCTGGAGCTATTGACGTTAATATCATGGTGAAAGTGGATCGACTCAAAGCTGATAAACATGGTACACCTCTGAGTGAAGAATTTTCGGATGCAAAAGCTGCCTTGCGTGGTTTTGCAAAAAGCAGATTAGATTCTGCAATGGTCTTCTCTGCCGGAATCAACCAAAGTCTCTATGGCTACATGACCAAATACAAAGATTTCTATCGCGATCATGAAGGCGAGATCAAGAAAAAGATTATCCTGAAAGTTAGCGATTTTCGCTCTGCCATGATCCAGGGACGATATATGGCTAAAAAAGGTTTAGAGATATCAGAATTCAGGATTGAATCCGGTCTTAACTGTGGTGGACACGCCTTTGCATCCCCAGGGCACCTTCTGCCGGTTCTCCTGCAAGATTTCAAAGATAAGCGACAAGAACTTGGGACGCAGTTCCAGCCAATTATACAGCGATTCTATGAAAAAATGGGCTGGGATTATCCTGCAAGCCTGGAGCATCACCCGGAAATTACTGTCCAGGGCGGTATTGGTAACCATGGTGAGGTTGAACGCCTTGAAAAAGGATTTGGGATAGATCGGACAGGATGGGCTTCTCCATTTCTGCTTGTTCCAGAGGCAACACCAATTGACGCAGTAACCCGTATGCAGCTAATGAACTCGACAGAGGATTCCTTATATCTAAGTGGGGCATCCCCATTGGGTGTACCATTCAACAATTTAAAAGGATCAGGATCTGAGCAATGGAGCAACCAACAATTTATAAAAGGCAAGCCAGGATCCCCTTGCCCAAAAGGCTTCCTAGTATCAAATACTGAATTTACTGAGAAACCAATTTGTACGGCCTCATCTGAATATATGGGTCATAAGCTTAAAGAAATCAACACTACAATTGAACCAGGTCAAGCACGGGAGGCAGCAATTACCAAAATGTTGGCAAAAACTTGTCTCTGCGAACATCTGGGTAGCGGGGTCCTTATTAGTTTGGGAATTGCTCCAGCTGAACGCTCACCGCAAGCTATCTGTCCAGGTCCAAACTTATCCTGGTTCAACCGAAATTACTCCTTGGAAGAAATGGTTGATCAGATCTACGGACGCGGGAAAGAACTACTGTCTCCGGATAGACCACATATGTTTGCAAAAGAGATTCAACTTTATGTGGATCATTTCAAGTCATTGGTTGATACAACCTTCAACAGCCCAAGAGAACATAAAGCCTTACATACCTTTTATGACAATATGCAAAAGGGGTTTGAATACTGTAAATCCATTGCTAAAGGGGTGGCATTCAAGGGTGAAAATTTACCTTCCTTAAGTTCTGCAATTGAGAAACAGGGAAAAAGGTTAGAAGATATGTATCAGAGTTTTAAAAGCAGTATCAGCGAGGAAGTAACTCAATAACTTTTTAGCTCACTTAAAAAATAGAAATAAAAAAGCGCGGAGAAACACCGCGTTTTTTATGTTTTTTGCGAACCTTTATTTCAGTTATCCCAAAGAAATGTATAATTGAAAATAGCTTTATAATATTTAATCAAAAAAAGCGCGGAGATACCGCGCTTTTTTTATGATCTGTTTTGTTTAAAAAAGGTCTTAGACAACACCCTGATCCATCATTGCATCAGCAACCTTCAAGAAACCGGCAATGTTTGCACCTGCCACATAGTCTCCTTCAAATCCATATCTACCAGCTGTTTCAATAGCGTTAGTATGAATGCTTTTCATGATGTTGTGTAGACGTTCGTCAACTTCTTCCCTGGTCCATGAAAG
>CAZOBQ010000228.1:0-2225 GCA_964578155.1 uncultured Lentisphaeria bacterium | reverse complement strand
CTATTACTACTACAGAGATCTATACAAAAGGTAACAATGGTCTCGGTAAACCATCCACCACTGCAGTACCACCCGTGCTTATTACCGAAAAAACTTTCGCCATAGGTGGCGATGGTGGCGAACAAAGCTAGTAGGAACTGAAAATTTTATTACTATTACAAATATCTACTAAAGCAGTAAGGCTAGTATAATGAATCAAGCATTGATAAAAAAACTTCCAGACCATGAATGGCTAGAATTCATTAGTCGGCTTGGACTAGTAAGTCTTGGAGATGCTCGAGAAATATTCTTGTCAGGTGATTATAGCCAAATCTCAGATCTTAGCCAGAGGGCTCTATATACTGCAGGGCGAGGAAAAACGCTTTCAATGGAGGGGAACCTCATGGGGTCAAAAATGACCCTAGATGAGGCCTTGTTAATTGCAGAGACCAGGAATGCGGAACAGGGTTATCCTGGCAAAGATGAAATCCTGGCTTATGTCCAATTCGAGCTCGCTGTATTTTGGGACAAATTTGGAGAAAAATTAAAAAGTTTAAGTCTGTTTAGATCTGCTAAGCGTATTGTTGAATCTCCATCATTAGACTCAATTATTGATTTTAATATTTCGACCATGCATCTTTTTGAGGGGGTTAAGGACTCTCACAACGATGTTCGTAAGTGGGTTGATTTCTTTGCAAACAATGGTATGCAAACGATGCATGTCTTAGCGCTCAGAACATTGGCAAAGCACTTTAGAACAGAAGAAGAATACCAAAAAGCTATTGATCTCCAAATTGAAGCACTTGAACTAGCAATTGAATTCAAATACGCATATATCGCTGAACAAATTAAAAATTCATACGGCTATACCTTGTACAGTATGGGTAAAATAAAAGAAGCTCAGGAATTATTCAGTGGGTTAATACAAAGTGCCGATAGTCGGTATCTGAGATCCACGATCTTGGAAAACTTAACCCTGACCTATAACGCTGAGCAAAAATATGAACAGGCTGCAGAATATTTGAGCCAGGCTATCGAGCATAGTCAGAAGTATGATATTCTTTCACAATTACCGGATGAGTGTCTCTTCTTGGGAGATCTTTATCGGGAAAAGTTGCAACAACCTGAACTGGCCACCTACTACTACGAAATTGGCTCAAGGGCCGCCCTGAAAATGGCCGAGCATGGATTCTCTCTCAAGGGAGATCGCCTGGATGTTGTCAATCGCTTTGAAAATAGACCTAAGGTCGGATATAGTCTGCCAGAATCACTTACCCCCAAAGCAGAACGATTTGCATTCGCAGATGGGTTAACCTGGAAACAAATTAACGATCTTTTCCAATTCCATCTTATCAAATCACATTTGGAATCTGGGATGGCAATCGCTGATTTACCAGAAAAACTCGAGCTGAAATCCAGTACATATTATGCAATCAAACGTCGATTGAATCAGCATGGATACAACCTGTCTGATGACTTGACGACAGCACAATTGAAGTCAAAACATGCAGTATCCTTGAAATCATATGTAAATGGCTTTCAGGAGCTCAGTTGGAGTCAGGCAAATCAGCGTTTTGAAAAGGAGATAATAGAATATCTCTTTAAACAGGTTGGATATCATAAGAACAAACTTGCGGACGAACTAGGCGTAAGCTATCCAACCATTCTACAGAAGACTAAATCACTTGGTCAATAGTGTCAGTGATTTTTTATATAATAACCTCCACAACCTCCATGAGCCCTGATTTATCAGGGCTCACCTTTTTCGAGAATTCTTGATTGGTATGGACAGGAATCCCTTGTAATATTCAGGGATATTTAGTAACATGAAATCACACCGCCAAAGAAAAGAAAGAATTCCAAACTGGTTGAATTTCACCTCGGGCTAAATAAAAGGTATATGTGATAAATGAATCAATCTGCGAGTGCAAAACGTATTCTTATTGTCGATGATGAGAAATTCTTTATTGAGCCGGTGAAACGTCTTTTAGAAAGTCATGGCTATGAGATATTTATTGCCTACGACGGTATTACTGGTCTCTCGCTTGCACGGGAAATCACACCTGATTTGATTATGTTAGACCTTATGCTCCCGGGCATGAATGGCTATCAGGTTTGTCGTCTTCTTAAATATGATAAACAACTTCAAGAAACACCAATAGTGATTGTTACCGCAAAAGATAGTGAGCGCGATCGTGAGGTGGGTATGGAGAGTGGAGCTGAGCTTTACCTTGTAAAACCATTGG
>CAZOBQ010000227.1:0-2296 GCA_964578155.1 uncultured Lentisphaeria bacterium | reverse complement strand
GTGGACTGGAAAATGTTATGGCTTCAGAGCTCATCGAGCTTCCCAACGGTGTTGTCGGGATGGCCATGAACTTGGAAGAGGACGAAGTTGGCTTGGTCCTTTTTGGAAATACAAGCCTGGTAAAAGAGGGCGACCAGGCAAAACGAACCGGCAAAGTGGTTTCTGTAGCTGTTGGGGATGCCGTGATCGGACGTGTATTAAGTCCCATTGGTGTTCCTATGGACGGCAAAGGTGAAATTAAAGCAGGGGAATCATACCCGGTTGAGCGCAAGGCGCTTGGTGTACTGGCTCGAAGCCCTGTGAATCAGCCACTACAGACTGGCATCAAAGCGATCGACAGCATGATTCCTATTGGCCGTGGTCAACGTGAACTGATCATTGGTGATCGCCAGACCGGAAAAACGGCTGTTGCTTTGGATACCATTGTTAATCAAAAGTCTACCCACGAGGCTAATTCTTCTGAAGAACCGGTTTATTGTATCTATGTAGCTATTGGCCAGAAAGCTTCAACAGTTGCTCGTGTAGTCGCTGAATTGGAAGCTCAGGGAGCAATGGAATATACCACGGTTGTTGCTGCAAATGCATCTGACCCTGCACCATTACAATTTCTTGCACCATACACTGGCGCATCCATTGGTGAATACTTCCGTGATAATGGTAAACATGCTTTGATCATTTATGATGATCTTTCTAAACACGCCGTTGCTTATCGTCAGATGTCTCTCCTGTTGAGAAGGCCTCCCGGTCGTGAAGCTTACCCAGGTGATGTATTTTATCTCCACAGCCGTTTGTTAGAGCGTGCTTCAAAATTGAATAGTGATTTAGGTGGTGGTTCTTTAACTGCTCTACCTATCATTGAGACTCAAATGGGTGATGTTTCTGCATACATTCCAACCAACGTAATTTCCATTACAGATGGACAGATCTTTCTTGAAACAGATCTATTCAATAGTGGACAGCGCCCAGCATTGAATGTGGGTATCTCTGTCTCTCGTGTGGGTGGAAATGCCCAAGTTGGCGCCATGAAGAAAGTGGCTGGTGGTATGCGTCTGGATTTGGCTCAATACCGTGAATTAGCCGCTTTTGCACAATTTGGTTCTGACCTGGATGCAGAGACCCAAAAACAACTGACACGCGGCAAGATCCTCTATGAGGTTCTCAAGCAGAATCAGTTTGTACCCATGTCTACTGAAAAACAGATCACCATTTTCTACGCAGCATCACGCGGTTATTTAGATGAAATTCCGGCTTCTGAGATCAGACGCTTTGAAGAGGAATTCTTGAACTATATGGATGCAACCAATTCAGATCTGCTGAGGAAGATTGCCAGTGAAGGTAAATTATCTGATGAGATCGATGCAGCCCTGGACAAGAGTGTTTCTGAATTTGTAAAAGGGTTTGCAGCTTAATACGGGACCGCTATGGCGAATTTAAAAGACATTCGGAAGCGTATTGGCACTATTGAAAGTATCAGGCAGGTTACCCGTGCCATGAAGTTGGTGGCAGCGGCAAAATTACGTCGCGCCCAGAGCAAAATGGAACAGGCCAGACCTTATGCCGGTCGTATCAATGGTGTTTTAAAAGAATTGCTACCGGATATTGATCGTGATACACATCAGTTACTCCAAATGAGACCCGCTCAGAAAAAAGCTTTTGTAGTTTTAACTTCTGATCGTGGTTTGTGTGGTAGCTTCAATACAAATATCCTGAAACAGGCGCATGCTATTATCGATTTAGCTGGCAAAGATCAGTCTCAGTTGATCTGTATTGGTCGCAAAGGGTATGAGTATTTTGAGAAGCGTGGCTACGATATCGTAGAACATTATGCTGACTTCTGGAATGAGCTCAACTTTAACCATGCCAGGGAAATGGCAGAGGCTATTACCAATCACTACCTTTCTGGTGACTTTGATGATGTTCGCGTTATTTATAATCAATTTAAGAATATTGCTCAGCAAGAGATCGATGAGTTCCATTATCTACCTCTGGTATTAGAGGAAGATGATGTGGAAGATACAAAAGATTACTTGTTTGAGCCTTCTAAGGACGACGTGGTCAAATCACTGATTCCCCGTCATTTAAATGTACAGATGTGGCGATTCTTATTGGAGTCAAATGCTTCAGAGCAGGCTGCTCGAATGACTTCGATGGAAGCTGCTACCGAAAATGCCGGAGATCTTATCGATAGTCTCCGTCTGAAATACAACAAGGCACGTCAAGCTGCAATTACCACAGAGATCTTGGAAGTTGTGAGTGGTGCCGAAGCTTTAGTGGAATAAGAGGAAAATTCATACGA
>CAZOBQ010000226.1:0-2305 GCA_964578155.1 uncultured Lentisphaeria bacterium | reverse complement strand
CAGTAGTCTCAAGGTCAAAGGAAACAAAAGTCCCCAGTCCAATTCCTTCTAAATAGTCTCCAAAGCTCACTGTGATTTAGCCTTACTTCTGATATTGAATCTTGACATTAATTTTGTTCCATTTGAATTATAGGTGTAAGAATATTGGTATTTGCTTTTAACATGATAATAGGCTGAAGGCTATATACACATATTGCTTATAAACCCGTGTATGCTCTGGTAACATCGAGCAATATTTTCGGTTTATGATAGGCAACAGTTGTAAATATTTTTAATAGACTTCTATCTGCTTCAGGCACTTTTTCTAATTTCCCAGCAATCGCATCAAGTTCATTATCTGTAATATTCTTTATTGAATCTGAAATACGGTGCAGTGCTTCATGAGTTTTGCCACCCGCTTTACGCCAGCGTTTCGGATATTGGGTTAAACCATTGACACTGAGATCATCCTTTTTAATGGCTTCCACCGCAACTTCACCAGCAATTTTACCCCCATGCATACCTGAGATGATTCCACCGCCGGAAACAGGATTTACCATTCGAGCAGCATCACCGGTCAACATGATCCCATTCCCTGTGATCTGTTTCAAAGTCTGGGCAACAGGGATTCCTCCACAGACACTGGTCAACATTGTTGCCTGTGGATAATAATCCTTCAGGAATTTTTGGATCAAATCATGGGAATTATAATCTTTCGCCTTAGTGCCCAAAACACCCAGGCCAATATTAGCCATGCGATCTCCCTTGGGGAAAACCCAAAGATATCCGCCTGGAGCCCAATTTTCACCCACATAAAAATCTATCATCTCTTGATCAATATCAATATTCCCAACTGTTGCCTGATACCCTGACTCCATATCCTTCAGCTTTGTGGCCGTTCGCATCCCTGCCATTCTGCCCACCCGTGATTCAACCCCATCAGCGGCAATGACAATCTTAGCAGTCAGGCTGCGATTCTCACCCATATATTGATATTTTACACCTGTAACCGTGTCGTTTTCAATGATCAGGCCATCAACATATGCACGAGTTTGTATTTCTGCTCCAACCTGACTCGCCCTATTTGCAAGGGCATAGTCAAATATTCTTCGGTGTAGTACATAGCCTAATTGTTTTGAGGTAAAATCGATTATTGTATTGTTGGGTGAACGCATCCGAATTTTTGTGACCGTAGCTGCAATCCATTCCGGTTGAGGTTCCATGAATTGGCGCAGGCCATCATCACTGATAGCTTCGCCACAGCGAACAGGATATCCAATATCTCTGTCTTTTTCTAAAATTATGGTTTTTGCGCCAGCAGACGCGGTAGCATGAGCAGCCATACTACCAGCTGGACCACCACCAACAACGATAACATCATAATCAGTCATTGATGGCCACCACTTCCTTATCTGAGCTTAACACATCAATTGGACAAACCCAAATACAGACATCGCAGTCGATACAGGTCTCATGAATAATTGAAATATCTGCTTCTCTTAACTCTATGGCATCGACGGGACATACGGCAACACAGGTACCACAAAAATCACATCGATTATCTTTTACGAGAATCATAAACCATCCCTTTATACATAATATGCTGATTCTCTACGAATTCAGACATACACTGAAGTTTAAATCTGTATAAGCTATTAAAAATAGGACTTAAAGATGCAATCTAAACAATTAAATGTATCTATCTTAAATCTGAGATATTCACTTTTGATTTATTAAAGGGAATTTCAGTTATCTGGCGGATTTCCTACCAAGTATATATGACTACATGACTCCCAGGCTGTTCAAGAGGACCAGTGTAATCAACACAGGTGCAATAAATTTGAGGAATAAAAACCAGATACTCTCGAACCATGGATAAGCTTCAAATAGTGCTTCTGCACCTTCTTTAACGGCAGTCATAACTTCAGTTCTGGACCAGATCCAACCTGCAAAGATGGCGATCATCAGCCCACCAAAAGGTAAGAGTACGTTGGAAGCCAGGAAATCAACGACATCAAAGAATGTTTTTCCAAAAAATGTTAACTCTGACAAGACATTGAAAGACAGGGCTGAAGGAATACCCAATAAGTAGATGGAACCACCGAAAATGAATACGGCGCCTTTACGATTCCAGCCTTTCTCATCCACAAAATAGGCAACGACCACTTCCAAAAGTGAAATAGCAGATGTGAGAGCAGCAATCGCCAATAGAAGAAAAAAGAGGAATGAGAAATAGATGCCACCAGTCATAGTAGAGAACACGGCTGGCAAGGTTTGGAATATGAGTCCTGGCCCAGCAGCAGGATTAAGTCCTGATGCGAATACG
>CAZOBQ010000225.1:0-2305 GCA_964578155.1 uncultured Lentisphaeria bacterium | reverse complement strand
TATTCCAATTTTTTACCTATGATTCACTTGCGTTTTGACCTTAACCCGAAAACGGTTATCAGAACTGCCTTTACCAAAACTATGTCACGCCCTGATTATATAACTCTGGTTCCTTACCAGAAGTTTGATGATGGAGAACTAGAAGTTGGAAATCCTGGATTAATTCCAACCACTTCCACTAATCTTGATCTCATGATTGAATATTATATCGGTAAACTTGGCATATTGTCTGCTGGTCTCTATTCAAAAACGCTTGAGGACTATATCTACAACCGAGTTGTTGAGCCGGAAGATATGCTTTTTGGAGATGAAGAAGTTGAAGAAATCTTGGAACCAGTTAATGGTGCTGATGCAACCATTAGTGGGTTTGAAGTTCAGTGGAGTCAACAGTTAACCTTCCTGCCAGGAATTTTGAGCGGATTGGGAATTTATACTAACTATACCTCTACCACCTCTGAAGCCCAGTATTATGATCGTGACCCGACCACCATGCCCGGACAGGCAGACAACGTGGGTAATGTAGCACTTTCATTTGAAGCAGGTTCATTCACTGCACGCGCATCCATGAATTTTCATGGTAAATACTTGGAAGAAGTTGGTGGGGATGTTGATGAGGATATCTACTATGCTGATAATACTCAGACAGATCTATCCTTCTCATACAACCTGAGCAGTGGTATTATGCTCTATGCAGACATTGTTAACGTGAATAATTCGCCGATGGTTTACTATCAAGGTGGTGAAGAGTTCCCAATTCAGAGAGAACTGTATTCACAGGGATTTAGAATGGGCGCCAAATTTGACTTTTAATCGTTGAATTAGATTAATAAAAAAGCCGCTATAGGATTTTGTTTTATAGCGGCTTTTTTTAAGATTCCAAATTAAAGAAAGATAAATCATGAAAACACTTTTAACGTTCGCGGTCCTATTGATGCTTTTACTAATGGGGTGCTCCCAGAAAGTAATCATTAATGATCCAGTTGCATCCGTATACGCAACCATGGAAACTGCACCTGTACCAGTTAATGAAGATGCAGCAGATGATCCCTGCATTTGGATCCATCCTACAGATCCTTCATTGTCAACTATTATTGGAACTCATAAAGTGGGAACCATTGGTCTTATAGTTTATGATCTTGAAGGAAACGAGTTATCCAAAATAGAAGAAGGTCGAATGAATAATGTGGATATTCGTTATAATTTTCCTTTAGCAGGAGATTCTGTCGCATTGGTAACAGGTGGAAATCGTACTGAAAACACTATTTCAATCTATAAAGTAAATGTCGAAACCAGGGCATTGGAAAATGTAGCAGCCCGTAAACTTCCAATCGGATTGGACGATGGTATTTATGGTTCTTGCATGTATTACAGTGTTAAAACAGGAAAGTTTTATGCCATAATAAATGAGAAAACTGGTAAAATTGAACAATGGGAACTCTTTGACAATGGTGAGGGAAAAGTTGATGGAAAACTTGTAAGAACCTTATACGTTGATTCAAAACCTGAGGGATGTGTTGCAGATGATATTCTGGCAAAACTCTATGTTGGTGAAGAAAATGAGGCTTTATGGAAGTTTGAAGCTGAACCGGATGCAGGTGTAGAAAAAACTTTAGTGGAAGTTAAAAGCATACATTTTGTGGAAGATATAGAAGGGCTTTCCATTTATTATGCTGATAGAGAAACGGGTTATTTGATAGCATCAAGTCAGGGCAATAATACGTATTGTGTATATACCCGCGAGGGTGACAATTCCTGGGTTGGGACTTTTCAGATGATCGCTGGTGAAACCATTGATGGTTCTGAGCATACAGATGGATTGGATGTAACAAATTTCCCTCTTGGTGAAGCATTTCCAAATGGAATGTTTGTTGCCATGGATGGGATTAATGATGTTGGTAATCAAAATTATAAATGTGTTCCCTGGGAAGCGATTGCTAAGGGAATCTCCCCTGAGTTAAAAATATCAACAAGCTGGGATCCACGCATTCCTAAGTGAGAAAATCGAAATTGATCATAAGTCAAATAGTCGCTATAAGAATTGATTCTTAAAGCGACTATTTTAGACATAAAATATAAAGGAAACAAAAGATGAAGACATTCTCAATATTATTAGTTTTGACCATGTTTATTTTCTCATCATGTAGTCAACAAGTAATTATTAATGATCCGGTTGCATCCGTGCAAGCGACTGTGGAGACTGCCCCTGTACCGAGTGACGATGACGCTGCTGATGATCCTTGTATTTGGATTCACCCGACTGATCCTTCCCTATCAACGATCATCGGGACCCACAAGAAAGCCGGTG
>CAZOBQ010000224.1:0-2321 GCA_964578155.1 uncultured Lentisphaeria bacterium | reverse complement strand
AGTGTAAACACGAAATAGGTGTTAATGAACCTGAAGACGCGAAAGCATAGGACTGAGAGAATTAGATGGCACGACTAGAAAGTTTTGATAAGCTCGTATCCCTGGCAAAGCGCCGAGGTTTTATATTCCAATCCAGCGAGATCTATGGTGGTATTAACGCTTGCTACGATTACGGTCCCTTAGGCGTCGAGTTAAAGCGCAATGTGAAGCAAATGTGGTGGAATGCCATGACCCGTCAGTATGATAATATTGTTGGCTTAGATGCTGCTATTCTCATGCACCCGAAAGTATGGGAGGCCAGCGGTCATGTGGGAGGATTTACTGACCCACTGGTAGACTGCAAGGCATGTAAAACTCGTTTTAGAGAAGATACGCTTTCTGAAGAAGCTATGGATTCTCGGGAGTGCCCTGAATGTGGCGGAGAATTAACAGATTCCAGACAATTCAATCTGATGTTTAAAACCCAAATGGGTGCTGTTGAAGACACTGCTTCTACTATTTATTTAAGACCTGAAACGGCACAGGGAATATTCGTTAATTTCCCTAATGTTGTTGATACATCACGCCAACAGATTCCCTTTGGAATTGCCCAGATTGGAAAAGCTTTTCGAAATGAGATCACCCCCGGTAATTTTATTTTCCGGACACGGGAATTCGAACAGATGGAGATGCAGTTTTTTGTCAAGCCAGATGAAGCTGATGAGTGGTTTAAAACCTGGATGGAACGACGAAAGGCATTCTATGATACTATCGGAATCAGCCAGGAGAATTTACGGTTCGAGGAACATGGTCCAGATGAATTGGCTCATTACGCTCTAGCAGCATTTGATATAGAATATAAATTCCCCATTGGTTGGAGTGAATTGGAAGGAATCCATAATCGTTCTGACTTTGACCTTCGTCAACACGAGAAATTCTCCGGCAAGAGTATGGGCTATCGAGATCCTCAGACTAATGAAAAATATACTCCCTTTATTATTGAGACCTCCGCTGGTTGTGATCGAACAACCCTGGCAATTTTATGTGAAGCCTATGAAGAAGAAACGCTTGAGGATGGATCTGTCCGTACGGTGATGCACTTTCACCCAAGCGTGGCCCCGATCAAGGTTGCTATCTTGCCTCTGGTAAAAAAAGGTGGGCTTAAAGAATACGCCGAAGAACTTAAAGATCAGTTGAAGCGAAATTTTAACGTTTTCTATGATGAAAAGGGAGCGATTGGTCGTAGATATCGCCGTATGGATGAAGCTGGAACTCCTTATTGTGTTACAGTAGATTTTGATACACTGGAAGATCAGTCTGTCACCATTCGAGATCGTGATAGTATGGAGCAAGTCCGTATTCCTGTTTCAGAACTCGATTCATGGTTGGCTGAGCGTGTTCTTGTCAGATAGTTCTGGCTAAATATTTCGGATCGCTTTTGCTGCTTGATTTAGTAAAATAAAAACGAAGAATCACTATCCCTTCTTGATGTAGGAGAGAAGCTGGGTATATTGGACGACGTGATCAGGCTCGAGATAAAGCAAACCTTCTACCTTAAACAGCAAATTTCTGATATAATCCAATTACAATTTTTGAATGCATCTGTGGATGCATTCTTCATTTAATGTACTAAAAAGCAGGTGTGAATGAAAAATACGTTGAAATATTTGGTTGATCTTCAGGCAATAGATCATCAACTCTTCGAGATTGAAGAAAAAAAGGGAAGCCTTCCCCAACAGGTTGAAAAATTAGAGTCACAGGCTGGAGATATCAAATCTGAGTTGGACAATACACGCGGCACTTTGGAAGAGAATCAAAAAGAGCTAACTGGAATTAAGGGCAACCTGATGGATTCATCTGAAAAGGTGATAAAATATCAGGATCAACTGTATCTGGTCACCACCAATCGTGAATATGATGCTCTTACAAACGAGATTGAGACTGTTAAAAGCAGTATGGTTGAGATGGAAGCAAGACAGCTCGTTCTAGAAACTGAAATCGAGAGCTTAGAGTCCTCCATCAATACATCAGAAGAGCAAAGCACTGCCTTTGTTGAGCAGTTGGAGGCAAACAGGGATGAGCTCAAGGAAAAATCTGACCTTACTGATGCAAGGCAAATACAACTTGAAAAAGAACGTGAAGAGTTACTCCCAAGAATTAGTGAGCGGTATTTACGGAAATACAATAGAATCCTTAAAGCGCGCAAAAGAGCTGTTGTACCAGTGGAACGCTCAGCTTGTACCGGATGTCATAAACAACTTTCACCTCAAATAATATATGAAATTCAGCAAATGGATGCTTTTATTGAGTGTGAAAATTGTGGCCGGATTTTGGTCCAACTC
>CAZOBQ010000223.1:0-2363 GCA_964578155.1 uncultured Lentisphaeria bacterium | reverse complement strand
ATGCTTTTGTATTATTTGAGTCATTAAGCTTACTCGAGAGTTCTCTGTGCATCATTTCAGATTTTCGCAGTTTTGCATCTTCTAGATTAATCTTAATTGCCACGGCTATCTGATCAGAAACAAAACTGAACATATCCATATCCGCTTGACCAAAAATAATATCAGTTGAATACGTTTGTACAGCCATGACGCCAATTGGTTTCCCTTCAACCTTGAGATGAACTCCCAGCCACTGCTCAGAAGGTGTCCCAATAAGCTCAATCTTCCCTTCCCTATTGAGGGCATAGATCTCTTCCTTGCTAAACAGTTGGGTCCCCTGCTTGCTTAGCATGTATGCTGAAAGACCCTTTTCATTCTTGATTGGAGTCGGTGGGGCAGAATCAAATTCATCTTTGTAGTAGGGATAGCTGAATTCACCTGTTTTATCATCATATAGAGCTACATAAAAATTTCGAGTATCCAATACACGACTTAAACTCTTATGAATCGATTCAAAAAGCTGAGGGAGCTGCTTTGTGCTATTTGTGTGGTTTGCTATCTCGTACATCACCTCTCGAGCCATAAGGGTCTGATTCCGCTCAGTTACATTATTGAGCAAAATAATTCCGCCTTGTATTTGATCAGTTCCTGAGAGCAGAGTTTCAATTCGGGAATCCACAGCCATCTTCTGATTCTTCACCTCGATAAATCCTGAGAAGTCTGCATTTTCACCACTTAATGCTTTTTCAACTGAGGGTAAGAGTGGACTGATACCTTCAAGGTCAGTGATATGCTTCACCCCACTAGGAGGGAATTCCAGACTAAATACTGCGGCCGCAGTCCGATTCCAGTCGGTAACGACACCTCCCTGATTAAATCGAAGTAAACATGCAGGTGATCTGTCAAAGATTGTTCTAAATTTTAATTCAGAGTCCTCGATAGTCTTATAGGCCTCTGCCAGATCTAGTCGTGATTGTTGACGGTTTAGGGTGATCATACTTAAAAGAGCCGCAATAACAAAAGTGACCAGTAAAGCCAGCATGTCCATAAATTTCACAGTATCAGTTTGCGTTTGAGCTGGAATAACCTGTAATTCCCATGTTTGTCCCAACAACACAAAGATATAATGGTCAATTATTTCCGCAGAATGGAAACTATCGATACTACCGCTGGTGAAGACAGCTTTTCCCGCCAGCATCGCCCTGTAATGAAAATTCCCAATTGAATTCCCGAAGCATTGGGTGATTAAATCCTCGACCCTAAATACACCATTCACAAAACCCGCAATATTATCACCTCTGATTATTGGATAGTAGGAAGCAAATCCAAGACCACCCTGAAGAAGTTCAATTGATGTTGTTGCAACATCAGTTCGATAGAGCGCTGCCTGTCCAAATGCTTCAGTTGCACCCTTAGAACCACGGACTTTTAAATTTGCACCTAGAGCTGGTCTATTTCGGCTCAAAGGAGTTACCCATTGAATAGTGCCATCATTGTCAATCCAGTTTATTGCCTGGAAACCTGTTAGTTCATGCTGTATCAACAAGGCTTTAGCTCGAAACTCGGCTTCTGTAAAGACCTTTTGCTCCATACTTTCACGAAATATTTCTAGTCGAGTCAGTCGGGTCTTAATAAAATCATGGAGACGAATTCCTACCTGCTCAGCCATGATAGCTGTTTCGACGGAACGTTTTTCCAGGTCTTGCTCAACCACGTACTGGCGACCAAACCATCCCATCACAAGGATGACGATGAATATCACTACCGGCCAGGAAAATTGTTTCATGAATTTCATAATATTATTAGCGAGACCCTCTTCTCATTCTGATCTAGCTGTAACGTTAATTATTTTCTTGTAATAGTGAAAGACTATTTGTCGTACTGTCGTATTCATAATAACACTAAAATCAACATGAATAAGACTGTTAAATGCGGAGAGTAGTTATATTCTTATGCTTGGATAGTTTGGGAACAGTCCAGTTCAGAATCCATAAACGGGTCCTGTAAAATATAATGGCGGATGAAAATCATTCCGCCATTATCTGTTTATGTAAACCCATTTATTGATAGGTTTAGATGTTCAGGAGTTTGTTTACCTTGAGTAAAAAGATATTGTCGGCATCTAGATTCACCAGAGATTTCAGATCATCACCCGGATCATACTTCCATGCTGGTTCATATGAAGAAGCCCCTCTTGACCATACAAGGTACATGACTGAACCTGTTGAATACTCCCATCTTAAGACGAGATTTGAGGTGAGTTGCCCATAATTAAAATCTGAGTAAACATATGATACTGGTGTGAAGTCGACATTTCCATCCTGGTCAAAGTCAATGCCCCCAAAAGCCTGATTCTCATCAAATTCAACAATATCATCTGGTAG
>CAZOBQ010000222.1:0-2409 GCA_964578155.1 uncultured Lentisphaeria bacterium | reverse complement strand
ATATTTGCCATGAGTTCATCACCACTATTGAATTGAGTCATGGATATCTTATCCGCCAATTTTATCAATTCACCGCTTTCATTCACCAGACCGATGCGGACTTTCGTTCCACCAATATCAACACCTGCACGTACCATTGTCATCAGAAATTCCCTATTATCTAGTGGGTGAAATGTCTGAGAGATGTCTCTCCCATTGATAATCCCTGATCTCATTTTTGGCAGTAGAATGAACTAACTCAAAGTCACCATAGCCTCTCTTATCAACAAAGATAAATTCAATCCCGCCATCAATATGATGGTATTGCCAGAGTTCCCACGGCTTTCTATCAGATGTTGCCGGGTAACGCTCAATACTAGTTGGCTGCCCATGCTTCAGGTAAATTCTTCCCCGTTCACTCTCCCAGCCTTTATGAATCTCAGAGCCAAATTCCCGATTTACAACCTGAACTCGATTAAAAAAATCATCCTTATACTCATTCTCAGGTGTTTCGGGAGTTGGATCATTTCGACTCCAGAATGTCTTAAGGACCATTCTTTTCCCCGTAACATCAGATTTCTTAAAAAGTTTTATTTCTTTGCGACTCATGACATGACTGACTATTTGGAACCTTTCATCAAGCTGACCCCCAGTCATAGAGGCATACTCATCCACGGATACGCTTTTGCTTGGACCAGACTCCCTGGGTTTGATGATATAGAATGTGGCTTTCTGGCTGACGCTGGCTCCAGTGAATTCGTCCGTCACTGTGACCATTAGCTTGTGGATACCCGATTTTAGTCCCTTAGTATCAACCTGACCCCATTCGACCACTGCCCCGCCAGGGTTCTTTTTGGCCCGGATTGGCATATCCTTTTCAGATAAACCATTGAGTGATAAAACTTGTGTTAGAATCGAATAATTGTCACTTCCAGATAGCCCGTAAGCCTCAAAATAGTAGAATAGTGTCGGTGCAGCCGGAGAAAATATTCGTTCAGCATTGGGCACGATATCATGACCATATTTGGTAAAATCGCCTTCAACCTGTGTTTTTACAATCTGTGAGGCAATACTGATATCAGATATACTCAGTTGATCTTCAGGAAACAATTCCAGAGTGATTGGCTTTCGTATTCGTTGCCTTCTATTTGAGTTAGCATCCAGGATATCAACTTGCAGGACATAGTCTCCAGCTTCCACGGAGAATTTACTAATATCTGGCACGAAGCCCATACGTGCAACGGCCGCCTGGCTCCCAACTTTATAAGTTCGTTGCCAACGATCCGGAGGATATGGGACAACATCATCTTGCAGCAATACGACCTGAATAACTACGGATGCCTCAAGACCTGAAGTTGCCTCTTTGTAGGTAAATTGAGATTGTGGAATCATGAGATAAACCTCTAGATACACACCACCTTCGATTGAAAAACGAGATTGATCTAAAGTGACACCTAAATCAGTATCGATGTATTTTCCATCGGCAAACCCAAATATTGATACTATGAGAAATAGAACAAGCTTATTAACTAAACTGGACTGAAACAAGACGGGATACCCCTTCCTCTTCCATGGTCACACCGTATAAAAATTTAGCAGCTTCCATGGTAAGTTTGTTATGAGTAATAACAATGAATTGCGTATGTGTCGTAAAATGTTCCAACATTTTTGTATATTTTCGAATATTTCGATCATCCAGAGGGGCATCAATCTCATCCAAAACGCAGTATGGACTTGGCTTGACCTGATAAATTGCAAAAAGGAGTGCAATAGCGGTCAGGGCTTTTTCACCGGCTGAGAGCATCTTAAGATGTTGTGTCTTTTTACCCCTTGGAGTCGCCTTGATAATAATGTCACTCTCAAGTAAATCATCAGGATTTTCCAAAATTAAGGTTGCTTCACCACCATCGAATAGCATTCCAAAAGTTCCCTTAAAATGCTCTTGAATCAAGCCGAAAGTTTCCCTGAACTGCTTTCTGGCAATCCGGTCTAATTTTGAGATGGTTTCCAACAAACTCGATTTTGCTTCCACCAGATCTGCCTGCTGTTCCTTCAGAAAATTGAGACGAGCTTGTTCAGTGTCGAACTCATCCTGCACAGCCATATTGATGGGACCTAAATTCTCAATGAATTTTTGACTCCTGTGGATCCGCTTCTCGATCTGTTCCTGATCAAACTCAGACATGTCATGATCCAGGGGTAGATCACTTTGGTACTTCTCTTGGATTCGTTCGGCGATATGCTGCTTTTTCGCATCAAAATTGGCAGCAGCAACGGAGAGTTCACGCAATTCATCTGCGGCAGCTTCACGTTTATGATGATGATCCCGTAATCGAAGTTCCAATTCATTCAAAGCCTGACGTTTCACCTGAACCTGGCTTGATATTTCTGAAAGAAGTTCAGTCTCGCGTTCTAATGCTGTCTTGACAG
>CAZOBQ010000221.1:0-2413 GCA_964578155.1 uncultured Lentisphaeria bacterium | reverse complement strand
TCATTGTCATATCGGATCACAGATTCTGAGAGAGCAGCCATTTCATGAACTCATCGAATATCTGCTTGGATATACTGAAGATCTTGAAAAAAATGGGGTAGAGCTTTCCCATATCGATTTTGGCGGTGGTTTTGGCGTTAATTATGATGATCCCTTTGAGGATATTCTGGACACAACACCGTATTTGAATGAATTTGCTGAAAAAGCTGTCCAAAAGTTGGGAAAGTACCAACTGGCAGTGCAGCCTGGACGCGTTTTAGTGGCCAATAGTGCAGTATTATTAACAAAAGTATTAGGTACAAAAGACAATAGTGGACATCACTTTACCGTCATCGATGCAGCCACAACCGAACTCATTCGTCCTGCTTTGTATGATGCCTATCATGCTGTTTATCCATATATGAAAAGTGCTGATAAATGGACGACAGATATTGTTGGCCCTGTTTGTGAAAGCTCAGATGTTTTAGCAAAAAATAGACAATTTCCTACCTCGAAGACTGGTGATCTGCTTGTGATCGGCTCAGCTGGAGCTTACGCCAGCTCCATGGGTTCTACCTACAATCTACGACCACGATGTCCGGAGGTTTTGATCACCAAAAAAGGTGACATCCAATTAATTAGAAAACGCCAGTCGTTTAATGACATGATTGCACTGTACTAATATTGAAAGAGATGGAACACAAAATGAAAAATATTATTCGCACAGAAAAAGCACCTGCTGCAATTGGTCCTTATAATCAGGCTGTCGAAATCAATGGACTGATATACACCGCCGGTCAAATACCACTGGATCCAAGGACGGGCAAGTTGGTAGAGACTTCATTCGCAGATCGTGTTCATCAGGTGATGAACAATCTAAAAGCAATTTTGGAAGCAGCAGGAAGCGACTTTACAAAAGTGGTAAAAACCAACATATTCGTGACTGATTTGGGTCAGTATGCAGAGTTAAACAAGATTTATGGTGAATATTTTCCTGGCGACGATGCACCTGCACGGGCAGCCATTCAAGTTGCCGGGCTCCCATTAGGAACTGATGTAGAAATTGAAATGATTGCCCACAAATAGACACTATCAATACAATTCTGACGGCAATAATATTCCCCTCCTGGGCTTGTCTCGTTATTGTAGAACGTAGACGGAAGGGGACAAAGGGGTGGGTAAAACTAGAGCAATGACCACTTTCATTAAAAAAATTATTTTGTTTCTCATCGTTGCTACTTTTGCTATTGGCCAGACAGCAGATGGCGAAGCCGTAGATTCTAGTTCTGTAAAAAGTCCAGGAAAAGCCTTGCTGTTTTCATTTGTTCCCGGTGGTGGTCAACTCTATAATCAAAGTCCATGGAAGGCCTTATTATTTGCTGGTGTATTCTCATATTTCTCATATGAATACTTAAATGCTGAGAATGACTATAAAGCTGATCCACTGAATGGAACTTTACACAGAGTCAGAAACGACAAAATATGGCTTATGGGACTAACCTGGACCTTGAATATTATTGACGCTTATGTAGAAGCACAATTGTGGGATTTTGATCAATATGAGATAGATGCAGAATCTCTTCCAGACACTGAAATCATAAAACCTAAGGAAACGGAAGAAACAAATGACACAGAATAGAGAAGCATGGGGATCTCGATTTGGATTCATCCTGGCAGCTGCCGGATCAGCGGTTGGTCTTGGAAATATATGGAAATTCCCATATATCGCTGGTGAGAATGGCGGAGCTGCTTTTATTTTTGTATACCTGGTTTGTATTGCTATTATTGGTTTTCCGGTTCTTATATCAGAAATACTTATTGGTCGAACAACCCAGAAGAATCCCGTTGGTGCATTTCAGGCACTCTCTCATTCTAAATTTTGGGTCTCAGTTGGATTCTTAGGGGTTCTTGCGGGATTCTTAATTCTATCATTTTATAGCGTGATCGGTGGTTGGACCCTTGGCTATGTAGTTGAAACCCTTCGTGGGTCACTCTCAAACTTCCATAATCCCGAAGAAGCCGGCGCTCTATTTGATAATTTGGTCGGGAATGTTGGATGGGGAATTGGATTTCATTCCATTTTCTTTGGGTTGACCATGTTTATCGTGATCCGTGGAGTTCAAGGTGGAATTGAACGTGCGAGTAAGATCATGATGCCTATTCTACTCTCAATTCTAGTCATCCTCATCATTCGTGGAGTTACACTTGAAGGAGCAGACGCTGGTCTCGCATTTTTATGGGTTCCCGATTGGAGCAAGATCACTGGCCAGTCCATTTTGATTGCATTGGGGCATGCCTTTTTTACGCTCAGCCTGGGTATGGGTGCGATGCTCACCTACGGTAGCTATATGTCCAAGCGGGATAATGTGATCACTTCCGCTGCTCAGATTGTCTTTCTGGACACCCTGATTGCTATTATGGCTGGTGTCGCCAT
>CAZOBQ010000220.1:0-2419 GCA_964578155.1 uncultured Lentisphaeria bacterium | reverse complement strand
GTGGAATGATCATTCACAAATACTTTGCCTATCGTTTGGAGTAATACTGCAAAACATTATCACATATATATTCAATAGCTTCTCTCTCTATACCTGGGTATATAGGCAACATTAATCCGTCCTCAGATATCTTATTAGTAACTGGAAAATCACCACTCTGGTATCCAAGCTCAGAGAAACACGGTTGTCTATGCAGAGGGTAAAAATAATTCCGGGTCTGTATTCCCTGTTCTGTCAAGTATCGACTTAAACCATCTCGGTTTCTTACTTTCATGGAGCAACGAAAGGGAACATAATTACAATATTCTAATTCACGCATAAATTGGATATTACTGTTGCCATTTAAGAAGTGTTTATAAACAGTTAAATTTTCAATCTTTGATTCTAATATTCTAGGATACTTTTCCATCTGAGCCAGTCCAACTGCACACTGTAAATCTGTAACCCGAAAATTCAATCCTAATGCCGGATGGATGAAAGATCCACTATTTTCACGTCCTTGATTTCTTAACAATGTAATCTTTTTATAGATCTCTTCATTATTGGTTAAAATAACAGCACCTTCTCCCATGGTCACTGTCTTATCCGCAAAGAAGGAGATTATGCCAACATCACCAAGTGTTCCGACATGTCTATCTTTGTAAAATACTCCATACCCCTGTGCTGCATCTTCTATTACCATTAAATTATATTTTTTTGCAAGTGAAATAATTGGATCCATATCGGCACTTTGTCCATATATATGCACAGGCATTATTGCTTTAGTCTTACTTGTTATTAAACTCTCAAGGTGATTTTGGCTAATATGGTAATCATGATCATTCACATCCGCAAATACAGGCTTTCCCCCCGCAAATACGACACTTGAAGCTGAAGCATTGAAGGTAAAATCCGGAATAATGACCTCATCTCCCTTGCTAATTCCCATGCCGAGGAGTGAAAGAAATAGCCCCAATGATCCATTATTGGTCAAAAGGGCATATCTAGCCCCCGTTGTTCTCTTGACATGTTCCAATACTTTTTGAGTGAAGGGACCTTCAGTGATCCATTTATTGTTGATCACCTCTTTCAAGTAGTTTAATTCCTCTTCACCAATAGTGGGTATAAGTTGTGGTATTTTATAAGTCACTCATAGCTCCCGCTTATTTATCGCGATCCTGAAGAATCGGATGGCGATTTGGCCAATCAATATTTAATCTTGGATCATTCCATTTGATGGTAAACTGTTTTTCTGCATCAATATAGTCGCCATTATAGGCTAGCTTATAATGGTAGACCGAGACCTCACTTGTAACAAAATAAGAATTACCCATGTTAGGTGGAATTAATATCGATAATTGGTTATTTTTATTAATGATAAACTTTTCCCATTTCAGATACGTTGGAGAATCCTCTCTGCAATCTATAACGACTTGATGAATTTCTCCATATACACATGTTACTAGTTTCCACGATTGTTCATCACCATGTATTCCTCTTAACACATTCAATGTTGACTCTGAAAACTTATCATGCTTAAAGAATAGATCATCTGGTAATATTTTTTCAATTTTATCTTTTAAAAATGACGTCCATATATTTCCACGCTGGTCATAGGCAATCGTAGGTTTAATAATCCATACACCCTTGAGTACATCAGATTCATATATTTTAAAGTTAAAACTCATGTCTTCACATAGCCTTTGTTTTTCATTTTTTTATAGTCGGCATCCATCATGATTTTTATAATTTCTTTGAATTTAACTTTTGGCTCCCAGCCCAATTCTTCTTTAGCCTTGCTAGCATCTCCAATCAATAATTCAACTTCAGTGGGGCGGTAATAATAGGGGTCAACTCTCACTAGGATCTTCCCTGTTTTCCTATCGATACCGACCTCGTCCTCATTCTCACCCGTCCAATCGAGCATGACATCCAGGTATTTAAATGCAAGTTCAACAAACTCTCTAACCGTATGCGTTTCTCCTGTCGCCAATACGTAATCTACAGGTTTATCCTGCTGTAGCATTCTCCACATACCTTCTACAAATTCAGGTGCATAACCCCAGTCTCGTTTCGCACTAAGATTTCCTAATAATAGGTCCTCTTGCATGCCAAGTACAATTTTTGATACCGCCGTAGTAATCTTCCTGGTGACGAAAGTACCTCCACGTCGTGGTGACTCATGATTAAACAATATTCCGCTTACTGCGTACAGGTCATATGCTTCGCGATAATTAATAATGATCCAATGAGCATATAGTTTTGCTACTCCATAGGGAGATCTGGGGTAAAATGGGGTTTTCTCATTTTGTGGTATCTCTTGAACTTTCCCGAATAGCTCACTAGTCGATGCTTGGTAAAAACGGGTATCTAAACCCGTATCCTTGATTGCATCTAAAAACCTAAGCGTTCCGATGGCATCTACTTCTGCTGTATATTC
>CAZOBQ010000219.1:0-2446 GCA_964578155.1 uncultured Lentisphaeria bacterium | reverse complement strand
GACGTTTAGCCCATATATATATGATGCTGGAACTGGTGGCAACCAAAGTTCTACTTCTTGGGGTGGTATTTATACAAAAATAGGAAATACCGTCACCATTCAGTTGCAAGGTGCTAATATAGATACTACTGGCCTCACTGCTGCTAATCTTATCTATTTAAGAGATTTACCATTTACATCCTCCTCAGTGGTGCCAACATCTGCAATAATACTTTCGGACGTTGTTGTGATAGATAATTTATACCTTGTTGCTCGTTTATGGAAAAGTCGGAATTTTTTAGATTTTTACAGTCCAGAAAGCAATGCAGCAGCAGACGGCATCATAGTTAGCGATTTGACGGATGGTGTAAGTGATATGATTTTTGGAATGACATATGCTGTAGAATAAAAGGAGACAAATAATGAAAACAATACTCACAATACTAATCACCTTGCTTTTCACCATATCAGCAAGTGGCGGTGAAATAACCAAAAATCAAAAGCTACATCATTCAGTTACCGAGAATGGAACCATACAAGTGCGACTCATCACTGAATACGTCAAGGATGGTAATGTCATAAAGAAAGACTATGGCAAGCCTATGACTCCATCTAAAATCCCAACAGATGAAGAGGGCAATATCATTCCACAAGTAGACAGTGAAGGTAATCCAGTTGTCTTAACAAATGTCAATGGATACAACCTCACAGGTTGGGACACTGAATCAAAAGACATCGTAACCGCCATCACAGATCCAACAGCACAAGAAGCATTCACAGCAGAGAAACAAACACCCACAGGAGTAGGTATTGAAGAGATTGTCACTTACGACAGAACCGTTGATGATCTTGGCAGAATATCGGTTAGGAAAATCACCAGGATTTTCGACAACGGAAAACAGGTTTCAAAGAAGTTCCATCGAAGTTGGATTATGCCGGGGCAGGATACAAGCAAAGCGGATGTAATGAGCAAGGAAGTTGCTAAGAAGCTCCACACACAAGCGGTGAAAGATGCTTACACCGCAAAGATGACTGAATTGAGTGCAGAGAATACACCAGTAGTCATAGAGAAATAATCAACAGCACAGGAGGTACAGAGAATGATTAAAAGAATTTTATTGAGTTTGACTTTGATCCTGCTATTTGCGGGGAGTGCTTCCGGTGCCGGAATTTCCACTTTTTTCGGTGGGTATGATCCGCTGACGAATGTTACGAGCGGTTATATCCCTTATGACAGCTCTGGGAATTTTGTTAATAGTCCTATGGCTACTGATGGAACGAATGTTGGGATTGGGACTGCTAGTCCTAGCAGGAATATCGATATAACCGGTCTTAATGATGCCTATTTAGCATTTACGGCAACAAACTATAGTCAGTTCGCTATAGGGTCAAATGCTAATGGTTTTGTTGTTTATGACGATACGGATGATGCTTATCGTATGGTTGTAGATGGCGATGGCAACGTAGGCATCGGGACTGCGAGTCCTGAAGAGTTGCTTGAAGTCTCTAGCTCAAACCCCGCTATCCAGATTCATCGAGAAGAAAATGACGCTGGTAACGCAGCATTAGAGTTCCGACATAGGACGGATGCTGTAGGCGCTAAAACGGCGGTGGTTGGAGTTGGTATAGCATCTTGGGGTCGCAGTGATTTACATTTCGTACTTGACAGTGCAGCAGATTCCAGCCAGTGGGATGTATCAACGGACACAAAGATGAAAATTACAAATGATGGCGCAGTCACCAAACCCAATAATCCGGCGTTTTTGGTTCAGCTTTCATCCGAACAAACTAATGTAGCTATAAATTCTGCTCAAACCGTGCTGTTTGCTTCTGAAGTTTTTGATCATGGATCTAATTTTAATACTGGTACATATATATTTACGGCTCCTGTGACTGGGACATATCAATTAAATGTCAGCCTTTACATGACAGCTATTGATAGTGCCTCTGATTATTATCAATTAAATATTGATACAAGTAACAGAGATTATCCTTATACTATAGATCCTGGGCAATTTGCTGGCGACCTTACTTATTATACAATTACCATATCAGTTCTGGCTGATATGGATGTAAATGACACTGCGTTTGTGTCTTTGAGATATGATAATGGAACTGCCCAAACAGATATAAGTACAGGGTCATATTTTTCAGGCTACTTAGCAAATTAAAATATTAAATGGAGAAAATAAAATGAAACACTTTATCGGAACATTAATCACGCTTTTCTTACTCACTTCAGTTTCCTTTGCAGCAGAAACAACAGCTGTAATGGATGGCGATAATCTCGTTGTCACCGTAACCCTAACCAAAAATGAACAGGCTTTCGCAAAGAATGATTTGCTGTCCATTCAGGATTGGGTACAGGGTGCAGTTGTCGGAAAGGTCAACAAATGCAAAACTCGTATGGAAATTGAATGGGATGCAAAGATGAAAGCCGATCCTACTGTCACTTCAATTCCAACTG
>CAZOBQ010000218.1:0-2496 GCA_964578155.1 uncultured Lentisphaeria bacterium | reverse complement strand
TTTCAGATACTCATCCTGAATGATTCTCAGATCGATCTTGCCGACAATGCTCAATATTGGATTGGTGAGTGTTATTATGCATTGGATGATTATGGCCGTGCCATCGATGCGTTTAGAAAAGTAATTACTTATACAGACTCAAATAAAGCCGATGCTGCTCAGTTTAAGATTGGATATTCCTACCTTAACAGCGGTGATAAAGCACGCGGATATAATGAATTAGAAAGGCTATTGGATATGTTTCCTGAGAGTTCATATCGGGACAAAGTTAAGCAAATCCTTGCCTCTAGATAATAGGTTATCATAAATAAAAAGAACCCAATGGCTACAAAAATATACTATCTCTCGTCTGAAGTAACCCCTTTTTCAGAATCCACAGACCTTGCAAAGATCTCGAACAGAGTTCCATCTCATTTTCAGGATAAAAAGCAAGATCTTAGAATATTCACACCTAGATATGGATTCGTCAGCGAACGTCGCTTTGTGATTCGCGAGGTGATTCGACTGAAAGAGATTGAGGTTGAATATAAAGGTGAATTGACTCTAGGAGCTGCAAAATCAGCCTTTGTTCCTTCTACTAAGGTACAGGTCTATTTCATGGAGTATCAGCCATATTTCGGAGGTAAGAACAAGACCTTATACAAGGTGGCTGATGATCGCTACAATCAGAGAAATGCAGAAAAATATTTCTATTTTTCCAAGATTGCCATCGAAAATCTTACCTATCTCTACTGGCAACCAGAATTTATCCTCTGTAATGACTGGACAACTGCAATGGTACCGGTATTAATGAAAACAGTTTATTTGGAAGAGGAATTCTTCGGTGAAATGAAAACTGTTTTGAATTTGGTCAATATTGAAGAAATGGGGAAAGTGGGGAAAAAACAATACGAGATGGCTGGCCTGGAACCAGAAGACTATGCAGGCTATGAAGATGACTTACTCGGCTTGGCTATCAAGCATGCTGACGAGATCATTAGTATCTCTATTGATGGAAAGAGTAATAAAGAAGAAATTGAGCAACACAAAAATATTCAAAAGGCATTAAAAAGTTCCGGAAAAAAAGTTAAGTACTTCACAATCAATGCTGAAACAGATGAAGATTGGAAGACACTTAATCTGGAATTGGAAACATTTTTCGGAGTTGAGAATTAAACCTCTGTAAATTGACAATGCTGACTACTAACATTTTAAGTCAAGCGCTCAAGCGCTTGACTTTTTTACTAAGGGGCTTATGAAAAAGAGGATCTATTTTGGGATTGTGAGTTTATCCCTGATCTTTTGGTCTTGCGAGAAACCATTACCATTTGATAATTCAGATTATATATACAATCCATTCAGTTTCACCCAGGATACTTTGAATAATATTATTAATAGTATTCAAAGTACAAAGTCTGATGTGGATTGGGGCGGTCATGTTCGTTCTTGGGTGGGGGATACAGATTATTTTAAATCAGGGTTTAGTGTAGATTTCACTTTCGTGGATAGCAGTCTCACAATAAGAACCCCAGATAGTATTTTGTTTCAATTACTACACCTGGAAACTTTCAAGCAAAATGGTGCTGATACACTCGACCTTGAGTATATGAACTTCAGCTTCTATAACACAACAGATCATACTGTAGATATGAGCAGCTCTGATTATGGAGATCTGCTTGCTACAAAAGCCCTGAATGTAAAGGGTGGCGATAACTCCTGGTCATATTCCTTAAATCTTGAGGATAGTCTTATCACATCACAAGATACCACCCTTAGTTTGGGTATTTATCCAAATGAGACTGGTGCTCTATCCATGCTTTATGGTGGTGGATCGACTATAAGACCATCTCTAGTATTCTATTTTACTGATACTGATACTGATTCAGCGGGTACTGATACCGTGACAAGCTTATCATTTCTCGCAGACACACTTATTATGGATTTGGAGCAAAAGGCTGCCATCTCTGATAATGAGGACGAGTACTACTATTTAAAGCAGTTAGGACAGGATTCACTCATATTAGCTATTGATATAGATAAATTGAGGCCTGAAGGAGATACACTCACTCACATCGCTTCATCAAAAATATTGCCAGCTATTTCTGATTCATTATCTATGCTGTATGTATCGGGTTCAGTAGACTCGCTGCAATCATTCTACATGGTGGCAATTGATGAGTTAACCGGTAATTTTGTCAATATTGAAATGGGTGCTGGAAGTACTTATTATCTAAATGAAATTGGGTGGATTATCCAAAACGCCCTCGATGAAGGTCGATCCCAACTTGATCTGATTCTTCGGCCAAGCCATGTTGGCTATGATCCTGGATTCATTGCCATCTCACAAAATGCGCTGGAGTCAGCACTTTATGTGAGCGCTTCACTGGCGGTGGCACCATGAGATATTTAATTAGTATTCTATTGATCTCGTCCACATTGCTGGCTCAGTCAGCCTATTATAGATTAGGTTATGGAGATTTATACGGTGGTTCCAGATCTTTTTCAAGTTTTTAATTT
>CAZOBQ010000217.1:0-2501 GCA_964578155.1 uncultured Lentisphaeria bacterium | reverse complement strand
AACATAATGCTATACGGCTACTGCCTCAAGCTCAGAGTTAAGGTATTCCTTATATAATTTGGTATATTTGAAAGCATCATCCGGTGAGATCGCTACACCGACCCCTGGATGACTTTTGCCATATTCCAGAGCTGCACTGACGATAGCCCCCGTTGTTGGACCGACTAAAAGTCCACCCTTCCGTGCTAACATGATTCCAGTCTCAAAAGCCTGCCTGTCCTCAATCTCAATGATCTCATCGATTAATGACATATCCAGGATCTCAGGTACATATTCATCGGCTAGATCAGTAATTCGTTTCAAACCAGATAGCTTATGCTCTGATGATACTGGTTCAATGCCAATGATCTTTATATTTGGATTCATTTCTTTTAAATATTTTCCAACTCCGGAAATAGTTGCTCCTGTACCGAAACCAGCGAAGAACACATCAATTTTTCCATCGGTCTGATTCCAGATCTCAGGACCTGTTGTTTCATAATGGGCTTGAACATTGAGGGCATTCTCGTACTGATTGAGATAGACATATTTTCCATCGTAAGCGATACTTTCTGACAGGCCTTTTGCCAGACCACGCGCTCCCTCATTTGGGTACAATGGGCAGAGTGCATCTTCAGCCTCCCAAAGTTCTGAGACCCCTAGCATTCTCAGGATTTGTTTTTTCTCCTCGGGTGCTCTTTCCGGTATGGCAACTTCTACTGGAATATCCATAGCGTTCCCGATAGCTGCTAGAGCCAATGCTGTATTCCCAGATGATGCTTCTAACACAGTCTGATCAATTTTAATATCAGTATTCTGCATCATTTTTAGGGCAACGCGGTCCTTAATCGAACCAAAAATATTATATCTCTCCAGCTTGACACCGAGGGCGAAGCCTGGAGCTGGGTTTATGCGATCATTCAACATGATCATGGGTGTGGCATTATCCACACTACCAATGAGATCCGTAACACAGTTATAGACCCGCTTTTTATGATCATTCGAAAATTCGCATTTCGTTTTTCTCAATTTATCATATTCCTTTTATTCACGTACTTGACCGGTTCCGGTAACTACGAATTTTGTTGTTGTCAACTCCCTTAAACCCATGGGTCCAAACGAGTGTAATTTGGTCGTGCTAATTCCTATTTCAGCACCCAATCCAAGTTGACCACCATCATTGAAGCGAGTTGACGCATTGACGACAATTGCGGAACTGTCCAAAGATTTTGTAAAGGCTTCGATATTGGTTTCATCCCTACTGATAATAGCTTCAGTATGGTCACTGGTATATGTTTGAATATGCTCAATTGCAGCAGGTAGGTCTTTTACCACCTTGACTGCTAGAATAAGATCTAAAAATTCAGTATCATAATCTTCATGAGTCGCTTCCACCACTTCTTCAGAATATGATTGCGTTGTTGAACAACCCCGTATCTCAACTTGTTGTTGAGCCATTGCATCTAACATGTCAGGTAGAAAATCTTTTGCCACTGATTCATGTACGAGTAAAGTCTCCAATGCATTACAAACTCCGGGACGCTGAACCTTGGAGTTCAAAGTGATCTCAAGTGCTTTTTGAAGGTCTGCTGACTCATCAACGAACAAATGACAATTTCCTTTGTAATGGGCAATCACCGGAACCGTTGCAATCTCGTAGATCCTACGAATAAGACCTTCTCCCCCACGGGGGATGATCACATCCAATTCTTCGTTCATCTTTGCCATCTCATCCACACTGGACCGATCCGTATTTGGAACCATATTGATAACATTTTCGAGCTCATATTTTGCCAATACCAACTTAAGGATCTTTACGAGGATCTGATTAGAGTGAAAGGCTTCTGAGCCCCCTCGTAAGAGCAAGCCATTTCCGGCAAAGAAGCAAAGGGATGCAGCTTCCACGGTGACGTTTGGACGTGATTCATAGATAACTCCAATAACGCCTAATGGTATCCGGCGACGCTGAACCACGAGTCCATTTGGTCTCTCATACTGTTCAGCAATGGCACCAACAGGATCATCCAGGCTAGCGACTTCTTTCAAACTATCTGCCATAGCTTGAATTCGGCCATCAGTCAGCGTGAGTCTATCGATCATGGCATTGGACAAACCCTTTTCCTGAGCACTCTCTAAATCTTGTTGATTAGCTCTTTTAATTTGATCAGCTGATTCAAGGATCTGAGCAGCCATGGCAATGAGAATCTCCTGCTTCACTTCAGTACTGATGGTTGGTAGAATCTTGCTGGCTCGTTTTGTGAGCTGTCCCAGTTGTTTTAAATTCATTTTATTAATCCTAAAGGCTTACCATGTTTTCTCTGTGAATGACCCCGCGGCGATGTTTATAGCCGAGAATATTTTCAATCTCGGCTGACTTACAACCTGCAATTTTATCAACTTCATCTTGATTGTACTCAACAATTCCTCTCATGATCTCGGTTCCATCATTTAAACAGCACCGGACTCCATCCCCACGTTGAAAATTTCCTTCTGTGCCAAGTATTCCAGATGCTAAGAGGCTG
>CAZOBQ010000216.1:0-2505 GCA_964578155.1 uncultured Lentisphaeria bacterium | reverse complement strand
AATTATTTCACAAAGTATACAGAATCAAACTGGATGCAGAAGCGGGTTCATCAACTATCATTGAATCTCAAGCAGTTGACTTCAAAGGGTGGAACTCCCCAAAAACTGACGGATGATATTTATAGAGCCCAATGCAACTGTGGCTACTGGCATGGTGTTTTTGGAGGACTCTATCTTCCACACCTACGACATGCATTGTACGAACACTTACTGAAAGCTGAGGCGACTTTTCTTCAAAGTGGAGGTACGCTGGCTGGACTGACTGATATTGATGGCGATGGTTTTGAAGAATACAGACTCCGATCGGATAAGATACAATTATTCGTTTCATCCCACCAGGGACAGATCCGTGAGATCGACTGGTTGCCAGCAAATTTTAACGTCACAAATTATGTTCAACGATATGCTGAAAGTTACCACCACAAACTAGCCCAGGCCAAAAGTGACCAATCAGGTGGTGGCTCAATTCATGATATCGTTCTTACAAAAGAAGAGGATCTCCAGGATAAGCTGTTTATAGATAGCTATTCACGACATAGCCTAGTTGATCACCTCTTTGGTAGCACTGAATCTATAGATGATTTTTATCGCGGTTTGATGAATGATAGTCATGATGTTACTCAGGTAACACAAGCTGAAGCTGGTGTAGATATCGTGTCGACCCGTGTCTCTGAATCGTCTAATTTGAGCATTGAGAAACATTTGGAACTACACCATAACAACCTATCAGTAACCATCATAGTCCAGAACCACGGTGAAACAACATTTGAACAAAATTATGGGGTAGAGTTCAATTTTGGTCTGTTGGGTGGGGAAGCCCCAGATCGCTATTTTATCCTCCATGGTGAGCATGCAGGACATCTGAATGTTCACGGAAATGATTCTGAAGTAAGTCAACTATCTCTCGTAGATGAATGGGATAATTTCCAGATAGATTTAAAATTTAATGATGTGTGTCAGTTATGGCGCGCTCCTATCGAGACTGTTTCAATGTCTGAAGCAGGTTTTGAACGAGTATATCAGGCTTCCTCAATTTTGCCCCATTGGGCTTTAAAATTGAAGCCAGGTGAAATATTCAAGACAGAAATAAAAATAATAATTGAACAATTTAAATAATTACAAAGAAACAAGTTTAGTACGTCTTTGCGAGGAGTCCCAACACTCATCTTGGGATGACGAAGCAATCTCAGGGCTGAGATCGCCACGGTCATTCTTCCCTCGCGAAGACCAATAACACTTTGTATTAAGAATAAAGAGGTCAAGATGTCGCAAAATCAAGCCACTGTTGCTTATTTCAGTGCTGAAATAGGAATTTCACCCAGTCTACATACCTATAGTGGTGGGCTCGGTATTTTAGCCGGGGATCATATAAAATCCGCTGCTGATCTCGGTGTGGATCTGGTTGCAGTTACTCTGATGTATAAAGAGGGCTACTTCAAGCAACGTATGGACGAAGATGGGAATCAGACTGAAATTTATCCCCGCTTTGAGCCAGACCCCTTGCTGGAACGCTTGGATGGTACCATCACTCTGCCACTGAGGGGAAGAGATGTTCATGTTCAAGTCTGGAAGTATTCTTTTGAAGGCGTAAAAGGCAACTTGGTCGATATGTTGCTATTGGATACTGATATTCCTGAAAATAATGAAGATGATAGAAAAATCACGCTTCGTCTCTATTCTGGTGGAAAAGATCATCGCATCCTTCAGGAAGCTATTCTGGGGTTTGGTGGTATCAGAGCCCTGAGAAAACTGGGTTATAAAGATTTTAGCACATACCACATGAATGAAGGGCATTGTTCTTTTTTAACACTAGAACTATTAAAGGAGTTTGGTGGAGATGAAGATGAGGTCAGGAAACGGTGTCATTTCACAACCCATACACCTGTTGCTGCTGGTCATGACCATTTTGCAGTCGATCGCGTGAGGAAACTCATTGATGGTCTACTCCCGGAAGGTCTTCAGTTGCCATCAATGGTTCTAAACAGTCGCGTGCACATGACTGAATTAGGTCTCTATTTTAGTCGGAGTGCCAATGGAGTATCTGATCTTCATGGTGAGGTGGCACGTGAGCAATTTCCGGACTTTAAGATCGGACATGTAACCAACGGTGTTTTCCATCGTTATTGGGTTGGTAAGATCTTCAGGGAAGAATTTGATAAGTATTTACCCGGTTGGCGCGAAGACCCAAGACGTCTCCTTGAGATTGACAAGGTACCAGACCAAGACCTCCTCTTTGCACGTAGGAGTCAGAAGAAATTCTTGCTGGACTATGCAAACTCACAATCTCAACGAGCTCTAGCCAACAAGACCTTAACCATTGGTTTTGCAAGACGTGCGGCTGAGTACAAACGTGCCAGGCTTATTTTCCATGACAAAGAACGATTGATTCATCTAGCCAAGGGTAATAAAGTACAGTTTGTCTTCGCAGGAAAGGCACACCCCAGAGATGATCACGGAAAAGAGATCTTGAAAGATATCGTCCTCCAGGCCAAGGAGCTATTGGGT
>CAZOBQ010000215.1:0-2597 GCA_964578155.1 uncultured Lentisphaeria bacterium | reverse complement strand
AATCTTGAATTCTAATCCTAAGCTAACTACCCTCCGTGTTGCTCTAGCCGGCGGTGGAACTGGTGGACATATTATGCCAGCTCTAGCCATTGCTGAGGAGCTAAAAATAGCAGTTTCCAAACATAGTGTCTTCTCTGATGTAGAGTTCCTTTTCTATGGTAGTGATTACGGTATGGAAAATAAACTCATCCCCGAATCTGGTTACACATTGGAAACCTTACCTATAAGAGGCTTATCCCGCTCATTTTCAATCAAGGGGCTTAAAAATAATTTACTTCTACCTGGCAGATTAGCTGTTTCAATAAACCGAGCCAATAGATCACTCCGAACATTTAATCCACATATACTTGTGGGTACAGGTGGTTATGCCAGCGCCATACCGGTTCGTCAAGCTCTACGAAACAATATTCCAGTAGCCCTGCAGGAACAAAATTCTTATCCAGGACTGGTAACCCGACTTTTTGCAACGAAAGCAAGTCGAGTTTTTCTCACCTACGAAGATGCACGCCAGCATATGCAAGGCGGCAACATACAAATCACTGGTAACCCCATCCGTCAGCTATCAACCGCTGTTAGCAAGGAGTTAGCAGCCGAGACCTTTGGTCTAAAGCCAGATCTCCCCACCCTATTTATTCTTGGTGGATCACAAGGCGCAAGAGCCATCAATCATCATTTTGTTAAAAAAGCCAGCCTCTATTTGGAAAAATTGGAGATGCAGATCTTATGGCAAACAGGCAAAGCAGATTTTGAGTTCTGTCAAAGGCATGTAGGTAGTAATCCTCGGATCAAATTAATGCCATTTATTAAAGAAATGGATCATGCCTATTCCATGGCAGATCTAATGGTTTGTCGAGCAGGAGCCATGACTTTAACTGAGATCAATCACTATAGTTTGCCCTCAATCCTCATTCCTCTCCCATCTGCAGCGGGCAACCACCAAGAATTTAACGCCCGGAGTCAAGAAACTGCCGGAGCAGCCAAAGTTCTTCTCGAACCTGAATTGGCTGAAGGTGCTTTTTTACCTCTTCTGACTGATGTCTTTACGAATCGTGAAAAAATTATTGATATGGCGAAAGCCTCTGGCGCTTTAAGAAAGCCAAATGCCGCCAGAGAAATCTGTAAAAGCATTATTGAGATCGTGAGTACCTGTGCTTAGCTCAGCAAAAATAGTACACTTCGTTGGCATCGGCGGAATCGGTATGAGTGCCTTAGCTTTGCTACTTCAACAGCAGGGAAAAACGGTATCCGGTTCAGATCAAATGGATAGCACATTATTGAACTCCTTACGAGCAGCTGGAATTAAAATTCATTTGGATCACTCTACAGATCACGTTCAAGATGTAGATCTCCTGGTGTATTCAAGTGCGGTGAAACCCGACAATCCAGAACGTAGGTATGCAGAGTCAAATAATATCCCCGAGATACGACGGGCCGAATTATTAGGTCAGATTGCCAGTGCTTACCAAAATACAATAGCCATAGCTGGCACCCATGGTAAGACAACTACAACAGGTCTGTGTGGCCAAATCCTTGTGGCTGCTGGTTTAGACCCAAGCATTCTCGTTGGTGGTATACTTCCAAATTTCAATTCGAATCTTCGCTTGGGTACGCATGATAACATCGTCCTTGAAGCAGATGAATATGATCGCTCCTTCCTTGCCCTTCAACCCACTCATATCATTGTGACCACACTCGAAGCTGATCATCTCGATATCTATAAAGACTTGCAAGATGTGAGAGACACATTTTTAGAATTCATCTCAAAACTACATCAGGATGATACATTGGTGATGCAGGGAGATGATGAAGAATTGCATAGCTTAGCTAAGCGAAGTCCTGTTCCAGCCATCACTTATGGAAAGTCTGAGGGGACCGATTATCGAGCAGTTGAAATTCAGATCAATGCATTTAATAGTGATTTTAAAGTTTCTTACAATGGTGAGATTCTAGGTGAGATCACCCTGAGTATGCCAGGCGACCATAATATTATGAATGCACTTGGTGCATGTGCTCTGTCCCATCAGATGGGAATAGAGTTTAAGGATATTAAGGCCGGTCTGGAATCTTTCCGCGGGGTTGAGCGACGCTTCCAACAGCGAGCCAATATCAATGGCGTTCTCTTCATCGATGACTATGCACATCATCCTTCTGAAATTGCAGCAACTCTTGACGCGGCGAAAAGCGGATGGTCAGATTCACGTATCATCGCTGTTTTCCAGCCCCACCTGTACTCACGGACACAAGATTTTGCCAAAGAATTTGCACAAGCCCTGGAAATGGCAGATATAGCCATCGTCACAGATATTTATCCAGCCCGTGAAAAGGCAATTCCAGGAGTGACATCAGGCTTAATATTGAATTCCAGTGAGAAAATAATACATCAACCAAATATTTCGGATGTTCACGCGTTTCTCAAACCCAAACTTCAGTCAGGCGATCTGTTGATCACACTTGGCGCTGGGGACATTTGGAAACTTCACAATCTTTTTATTGAGGATGAGAACTAGATGCCCAAGAGCAACATCTATACTATTCCTTCTCAAAGCTGGCTTTTTATGGCAGCCTTCATGTTCAGTATCCTGGCCTTAGGTGGAATA
>CAZOBQ010000214.1:0-2615 GCA_964578155.1 uncultured Lentisphaeria bacterium | reverse complement strand
TTCACACATCCAGGAGTATCGTCCTTTGGATAAAAATAAACTACAATATCTTGCCCAACATAGTCTGCAAGATGGTGGGCTTGTTCATTCTCATCATTAAGGGTGAAATCGGGTGCTAAATAACCACTGGCATCTGTGCTCACGCTACCAAACCAGGCTAGTTCATAGTTTGAGCTTAGGATCCGGATGTTCCGGACGCCGCCATTGAAGTAAGGGGAGCTTGAGGTGGGCCATCCTTCACCTTGAAGACTGATGACATCAGGTGATTTATATACGCCCTCATTTGAGTAGGGCAATGGATCACCAGCATCGTGAATGACCCCATAGTGTCCCTTTGAAATTTGTGGTACACTGGCGAAGGCATCAGAAATAGAACTATAGTCCCCACCAATGTCAGCATTTGTTGAGCAGACTATCTTTAAGGGTCTGTCAAATATGATATTTCTATCATATCCAGATATTTGTAGCGATGTAAGTGGAACCTGTATGTCTAAATATGTGATGAGAGAGAAGATGCTATATCCGGCATTAACCTCGCGGATAATCTTAGACTTCACTGGTCTTGAAATGATTGAGTGCTGAATCTCGGGATCTGCATCCTGCCCACCATTGTAAAGAGTGATTAACTCCTCGTTAATTCCATCAGCAAGAATGAGCCAGTCCGGAAAGCCATCCATGCCTTGATCGAGGTAGACTTGCCAGAGTGCACTCTTCAGTCCTCTCCGATCGATAGGATCACTTTGGAGGGTCATGCGGACAAACAGGGTTGTCTGATCATAATAGAAATAGGCGATGTTTCCATACTCGTCTGGGATGATCTCTTCTATGGTAGAATGGCCTTCATCCGCATCCTGAAGCGGTTCCCAATTGTTATCGATCATTGGGACCCAATCAGAATCAGTCGGCCAGGTCTGCGCTATGAGATTATTTAAGGGTAGAAGAAAGCTTGCCACGATGAGAAGACAGAGAGCAATTCTATTTGAAGCATAGTTAAAAATGAGATATCCCTCCCCGGATATGTTTGTATTATTAACATACATATATATCCAATTTTCATACCGAATGATTTTTAGATGGTTATTATACTGATATTATTGCTGTTATGGACTATTGGAAGATTGAAATAACTTAACATTATGCAAATATTGCATACACATTTGCAAGTCCTGCAATAACATCACAGTGCTATAAATTTGTACAAATTTCACTCTGCGATTCGCCTCAGATAGCTCAGAGAAATTCGCCGTGTTTATCCAAAAACTTCTGTGGAAATCGACAATTTTATCTCGCTACAATTCTGTCTAGATCCGCAGTCATTTTGAGTCTACCCCAACTCTGCATATTGTGCATTTCAAGTATGTAATTAATGCATACCAGTCAATTATTCAATTTATGAATAACTGCATATATACATAATTATCAATTAGTTATGATGTTATTATTTTACTGGCATGCGGATTGAACTAGAGTAAGCAGATGATACGGAGGTATCCATGTTAGTAGCGGTAATAATGATGTTTGTAACTTTTACACTTACAGGGTTGGCTGTTCTTGATCTTTCTGCAGTCTCTCGTTCGGTTTCCCAGGAAACCGTAAATAATATAAAATTACAATACGCAGTAGAATCAACCATCAACGAAAGCCTGTGGCTAATTAATGCCGAGGTTGATTCACTGGTAAACTCAATTTCTGATGATATCGTCTGTACCTGGGAGTCTGTGACCCAAATCTTGTCAGTGGATGTTGAAATGTTTGGATTGCAATCTGAGGTCCAATTGGATCTCACCCAAGATACCCATTTTCATCGAGGGTTGGCCACTAACTTATTGATCAATCCTTATGGATACTCAATAGGTATCGAAGAAAAATATAGGATGCGACAATTTGACTTTTTGCCTGATGTTGATCTACAATACTTCATCAATAATGCTGTTGATATTCACAATGCAAATCAAGCCTCCTGGAAAGAAGACGAAGTAAGCGGTGAGGGTATCCACATTTTCACGGGTAACAATATTGAACTCGATAGTATCGCATTGGACAATTCAACCCTCGTCTTCACCGGAAAAGGCATCACTTTCACAGGAACAAATACTGTGAGAGCTGCCATTCCTGGGGATTCTACTCATGCGCTCCCTGCATTGGTATTTACCAACCCAAATGTTGTGATCACAATTGTGGGTGGAAATCTAATAGAAGGCGCCATTTATTGTGCCGGCCGCATCAATCTTGAAAATGCCACATTGAGTGGCCCTGTGGTAAGCAAGGTTATTTCCCTGCTTGATAACATCAACTTATTGGATAGTGAATTTGATGAATACTACCGTTGGACGCTGGGATTTGGGAACCAGAATGATTATGACTGGCCTAAACAGATCGGCCGCTGGAAAATTAACAAATGGACAAAGACTAGTCTCGCCAGTTAGCCTCCATGGCAATCTCGATAGTCCCACCTTCATAATGCTTAGAGATTTTGAGCCGCATGCCGGCATAAGATTTACCACAGGTCCTTCACTAAACATCGTTTAAAGATTAAGAGTTAACGCAACGCTTCTCTCCATAATTCTCATTATAGCTTGCTCTCCTGGCAAGCAATTGCCATACAAATTTTCTAG
>CAZOBQ010000213.1:0-2632 GCA_964578155.1 uncultured Lentisphaeria bacterium | reverse complement strand
ATTCAGTTCATCGACTTCAATATTCAACGCGAGAAATAATAGTATGGGGTGTCATGTCCAGGTCAGGGAGCTTGCCCTTGGCTACCGCTGGAATGATTTTGAACGCCTTGTCTTTCAAAATCTAAATCTTTGTATTCCTTTTGGCGGTTTTGTCTCCGTCAGTGGGAGTAATGGGAGCGGGAAAAGCAGTCTTGTTAAGCTATGCCTTGGGTTGATCTCTGCAGACGAAGGTGATGTTCTGATTGAGGGTATAGCTGTAAAGCCAGGATATCCAGAAGCCGTAAGGAATAATCGCGTTGCTTATCTTGCTCAGCAAATTGAAGAATTATTCTATGGAGATACCGTCCGCCAAGAACTGACTTATGATCAGCAGGGGAATTTGCCTGATCAACTACAGGTGCTGCAAGATCTGGAACTAGAACACCTTGTGGATAGAAATGTGGATAGTCTCTCCGGCGGGGAGCGACAGGCTGTTGCCTTAGCTCAGTTCATGGCAAGTCAAGCACCCCTTCTCATCCTGGATGAACCAAGCTCTTACCTTGATCAACACCGTGCAGCTCTATTGAAACACTATCTCAGCAAAGCGCATCAAGCAGGTAAAACTATCATTCATATCACTCAGTATAATGCTGAGATAGCCTGGGGTAGTCACAGTATTGATCTAGATACTGACGCTCCAGAGGTTCTGGAATTATGAGTCTGATACTCCCAGCCTTGAAGCGTCAATACCCGGGGAATGAAACGTTTGTCCTTAATACGCCTGAGATCACTCTCAGTGATAAGGGATACACCTGCGTTATAGGCCGAAATGGGAGCGGAAAAAGTAGTTTGGGAGAGGCTTTGGCAGAGCATCGAAGTGATGAGCAACTATGGTATTATTTACCTCAGTACCTGGATCGAATCCTGTTTGCTGAAAATTTGGTAGAGCAATTAGAAACCATGCTTTCTCAAACTCTGGATCATAGTTTGTTGAGTGAACTGCTATACGAATTTGGATTCTCTGAACCCAAGAGGGTACTGGACTTTCCGTTTATACTCATGAGTGGAGGAGAACGGAGGAGGGTCGCATTAAGTTGTATTTTTTACCTACAACCAAAACATATCATATTGGATGAGCCAGATATCGGGATTACGGCAAAAGAAAATATGGTGCTTCTAAGTAAAATTGGTAATTTAAAAGCTGTAGATACGAGAGTAATTCTCATATCGCACAATCACGAATTCGTAAAAGGCTCCTCTGATCTGATTTGTCTGAAAGAGGGTCGTTTAGATAGAGTTGGAAAGACAGATGAGTTATTAATCGAGCCGAGCTTTACTCTGAGCGAGTACGGCGTACGGTTCCAAAGGGTGGATGTTTAGGTAGATAGAGTGAAAAAGTTATTTACAGCAGCGAACACAACCTCTCTAGCTCGGGCTTTGATGGTCTTTCCAATTGTGTACCTATTAAATACCTGGGATGGGGATTTAGTGAATTTTCCCATGTGGGCCGCATTTTGGATTGCCCTGGCTATTTTCTCAGACTATCTGGATGGATGGTTTGCACGTTCATACCATGAAGTGAGTCGTTTCGGGAAGTTCTTAGACCCACTTGCAGATAAAGTGGTCATCTTTGGCAGCCTGTTCTTCGCAAAGCCCATTTCTGAGTCAATACCAGGCTGGTTTGTTGTGTTTATTGTATCAAGAGAGCTCTTAGTCTTCATTCTGGGATATTTGGTCAGCAAGGATTCAAAACGTGAAATGCAGGCAAACCGGACAGGGAAATGGTCCATTTTCCTAACCAGCATAACCTTCATTCTGATGATCTTCAAACTTTATCCCTGGGCGGATTATCTGTTATATTCTACTGTTGCCACTGGTACGGCCTCCTTTTTCTTCTACATGAAACATTATTATCACTTATATCAGGTAGATGTGAAGCAACCATAGTTCTGTTTCTAAAACACGTAAAGTAAGTACTAAAATATGATCTTTTCTTCAGCATTTAACCGACTCAAAAAGGGTTTAAGTCGGTCCAGAACTCAATTCAATAACCGCATAAATAAGTTATTTACCGGTTCAGTCCCTATAACTGAGGACATGCTGGAGCAGATCGAGGAAATTCTGGTCTCAGCTGATATCGGCGTACAACTTTCCATGGAGATCATTGATGATCTACGGAAGAATTTCCCGGTTAATCAAGTTGTGGAAATGGAAACCGTGATCGAGTTCTTGAAGTCTGACATTATTCGCAGGTTGGAAATTAAAAACACGGTTCAAGACACGATGAGTAGCCCACATATTATCCTGGTTGTTGGCGTCAATGGGACAGGAAAAACTACATCCATTGGTAAATTAGCTCATCTTTATACTAAAGCGGGTAAAAGCGTGCTCCTGGTGGCCGGTGATACCTTTAGAGCGGCAGCTATCGAACAGTTGTCAATCTGGTCAGAACGTAGTGGGGCAGAGTTGATCAAGAAAGATGCCCAGGATCCCAGTGCCGTGATCTATGATGCTCTACAAAGCGCCAAACAACGAGGTATAGATGTCGTTATTATTGATACTGCAGGAAGATTGCATACCCAGAAGAACCTGATGATAGAGCTGGATAAAATTCAGCGGGTTGTTAAAAAGGTTATTCCTGACGCTCCTCACG
>CAZOBQ010000212.1:0-2643 GCA_964578155.1 uncultured Lentisphaeria bacterium | reverse complement strand
TGTCTCTTATTTTTTAAGCGATCTTGTCCGAATTACTTTGACGACTTACAGGCTATTCTCTTTTTGAAGAAAGGAAGATCAAGGTCTTTGGCATTAGCTATGACACGGCAGCTTCACATAAGAAATTCAAAGATAAACACAATTTACCGTTCACATTATTGTCTGACACAAGCAAAAGTGTCGCTAAACAATATGGTTCTGCAGGTTTATTTCTACCAAAACGTAAGACCTTTTTGATTAATAAAGAGGGCTTAATCTTTAAAACCTACAATGATGTTGATGTTACCTCACATGCAGATGATATTCTTAATGACTTTCAAAAATACTATTCAGAAAATCCCTAGTTAGAATGAACCTTCATAGGAATCTCTTCTAAATATCAAGAGTTAAGAGTATCTAACTAATTACAATCCCACCTTTTCGACAGCTTTGTCGAACTATGCAATTAATGTCGAATTATATTCAATATATAGTTGAGATATAATTTATTTAACAATAATATAAACATATAGATAACGATACTTCCATAACTCTTCCAAAAGATGGCACAACAATTGGATATATGATATCAATGTTTTGAATTGAAAGAAATATGGAGAAATAAATGAAAAAGACATGGACAATAAGCTTACTGATAGTGACAAGTTTGATTTTTTTAAATGGGTGTGATAATGATTCAGATATCACAGCCCCTACAGATGATCAAAACTCTTTAGAGCTAATGTTAATCGAAGAAACTATCGCTGCTTTCCCTCTGGACTCGCTAAGTGAAGAAGAGATTGCTGGTCTGGAACTGATGAGGGAGGAGGAGAAACTTGCGAGAGATGTGTATCTTCATCTTTATGAAACCTGGGGAATGAAAATATTTAGCAATATTTCCAATAGTGAATCGACTCATACCTATACCATTAAAGTCATCTTGGATCGATATGTTATAGAAGATCCAGTAACTGATGATACCATAGGTGAATTTGAGAATGAGCACTTATTGGCCCTTTACAACAGTTTAACAGCCATTGGGGACAGTAGTCTGGTCCAGGCATTGACAGTGGGTGCGACGATTGAGGATTTGGATATTTACGACTTACTTGAGTTGACAAAGATTACAGACAATGAAGATATATTATTTGCTTACGATAATCTCACCAAGGGTTCAAGAAATCACATCCGTTCATTCGTATCAAAATTATCTGGATATAACATAGATTATAAGGCTCAGTTTATTGAGGAAGCCTTACTAGACAGTATTCTAAGTACTCCAAAAGAGACAGGTAACATGTAAAGCATTTTAAAGGAAATTGGATGTACAACTAGGCTCCTATCTTTTTGATGGGGGCCTTTTTTGTCGATTTAGGTGGTGGGTAAAAGAGGAACTCAAAACTCCTTAGCTCTTTACGGGCTATGGCTGTCTCATTTATCCCCAAAATCTGATGGAGGATATCCCAAAAACGATTGCTGTGGTTTTTCTGGATAGTGTGGGCCAACTCATGTAGGAGTACATAATCTCGAATATCATCAGGTAGATAATAAAGCTTTTGGTTTAGGCTGATATTATTCTCATGTGAGCATGAGCCCCATCTAGATTTTTGATCTCGAATACTGACCTTGTTATAGCTGAATTGATTTGCACTAGCCAACTTTGAAAGTCTACTGGTCAAGATCATACGTATTTCAGCAAGTGGTTTGAGCTCTTGAGAGGAAAAAAATGCTAAAGATTTTTCCTCCGTCTGATGCGCGCTGGAAAGCGCTTTTTTGATCCAGTTAGACTTCTTTTCGATGAAGATATTCGCCTTTTTTTGAGAAAGTCCAACTGGTATTAATACCTGGATTCCAAGAAAGGGTTTAACTGAAATTCTGAGTCTACTAATGCGCTTGCTGGAGGAAAAATGAATCTGCCCAAATGTGGGGTGATCTACAGTCCAAGATTTTGAATAAAGTGCTGACTTAGTTCGGGAGAAAATGCTCATTAACCTGGGTTAACTCTCTAGTTTTATTGATAATGGCTGGATATGATAACTCAAGAATATTCGCCATGCGATGTTTGTTATAGCCGTATTTTTCATAGAGATAATGTATCATTTCTTGCTCAAATATTTTGTTGATCTCTGCCCAACTCAATTCATTATGTTCATGGATAAATTCTTGAGCCGGGTGCTGCGAGGTAGAAGAGTTATCCGTTGTCTCAACTAGTTCATACCCTCTCTCCAATAAGCGAGTCTTGAGAGAATAGAGGGTGGTTGGTGGCATGCTTAATTTAGCTGCCAGTAGTTTCCCTTTGGATATTTCTTTACTGTGATATAGGATCAACTGATGTTGAAATATATCTTTGATTGTTCGCCATGATTTACCGGCTGCAAATGAGAAGTAATCGGGGGCTTTCTTTGGGGCAGCTATCTGTCGTGTGGTTGAGGATAATAAACGTAAATGCCCATCCACTACCTTTTTTCGATCTCCTGTTAAACTGATCCCGTGCTCGGCATATCTTAGAGAGTGTTCTTGTCCAATTCTATAATAGTGCTCAGCCTTCTCAAGGTCGTGGAAATGGTTCTCATAGGTTTCTCCCAAATACAGACATTGATCAGGAACCATGACGATATGGTCGAGCTCAAGACTAATATCCAATGCCTTTTTTAAATGTTCCAT
>CAZOBQ010000211.1:0-2755 GCA_964578155.1 uncultured Lentisphaeria bacterium | reverse complement strand
GGAGCCACAAATTTAGCAGAAGCACTTCGTCGTATTGGTGAAGGTGCCGCTTTGATCAGAACTAAAGGTGAGCCTGGAACTGGTAATATCGTTGAAGCTGTTCGTCATATGCGCACCATCAATATGGAAATGAACCATCTTAGTACATTGAGAGGTGACGAGCTCATGTCAGCAGCCAAAAATATGGGTGCTCCGTTTCATCTTGTTGCTCAAATCGCGAAAACCGGAAAACTTCCAGTGCCAAATTTTTCTGCTGGCGGAATCGCAACCCCTGCAGATGCATCTCTCATGATGCAATTGGGTGCTGAAACTATCTTTGTTGGATCTGGTATCTTTAAATCAGAAGATCCTACCGCAATGGCAAAAGCCATTGTACAGGCTGCGACATTCTACGATGACCCCAAAAAGCTGGCAGAAATATCTACTGGGTTGGGTCATGCTATGAAGGGCTTGGATATGTCCGAAATCTCACCAGAAGATCGTATGCAGGATAGAGGCTGGTAGGAGAAATCCTTGACAATCAGACCTGAATATGAAGACTTGACCATTGGTGTTGTAGCCATGCAAGGTAGTTTTGCCAAGCATGCGCACAGTATCGGTAGTCTTGGAATTAAAAGTAGAGTCATACGTACTGCTGAGGATTTAGAATTAGTAGATGCTCTCATTTTACCTGGTGGTGAATCAACTACGATGACCCTTTTGCTTGAAGGTGAGGGCTTGTGGGAGCCGTTGAATGAAGTGCTGGACAAAATGCCGGTATTTGGTACCTGTGCTGGAGCAATTCTACTTGGGAGGCAGATTGATGATGACCGGGTCCATTGTTTTGATAAAATGAATTACACCGCTGAGAGGAATGCTTACGGTCGTCAAATTGAATCGTTTTCTACTTCCTTAGTGATACCTAAAATAATAGATCATGACTTTAATGCTATTTTTATACGCGCACCAAAATTTCATGACATTGGTCCCGAAGTACAATCACTAGCTGTATACGGTGTTGAGCCAGTCTTATTGAGGCACGAAAATGTTCTCGTTGCATCTTTTCATCCCGAATTGACAAATGATGCAGCAATTCATAAATATTTTGTGGACGAAGTCGTCCTGAAATCGAGGGAATAATCCATGACGGATAAATATAAATTACTAACAACTGTTAACTCTCCAGCAGACATGAAGAAGTTGTCAAGTGACAAGCTCCTGCAATTGTGTCAGGAAATACGCGATTACACAATTGATGTAGTCTCTCAAACTGGCGGTCATTTATCCCCAACGCTGGGTGTCGTAGAATTAACAGTAGCTCTACATAAAGTATTTGATTCTCCAGATGATAAAATTATCTGGGATGTGGGACATCAGGCCTACGCTCATAAAATATTGACTGGTAGGCGAGAGGCCCTGAAAACTATCAGGCAGTATGGCGGTATCAGTGGCTTCTGTAAACCACTCGAGAGTGAACATGATGCTTATGGCGCAGGTCATGCATCAACTTCGATTTCAGCCGGGGTGGGATTTGCAGTAGCTCGTGATCTTAAGGGTGAAAATCATCAGGTAATTTCAATTATTGGTGATGGTGCACTCACGGGAGGACTGTCATTTGAAGGTTTGAATAATCTGGGACACCTCAGAACAAAAATGCTCGTCATCCTGAATGACAATGAAATGTCAATTTCGCGGAACGTAGGCGCGATGTCAAAATACCTTTCTAAAATTACCACAAACCCACTATACAATAGAGTACGAGAGGAAATGTGGCAGTTAACCAGTAAGTTGCCCGTAGGAAAGAGTACCATTCGAACAGGATTGCGGAAAATTGAAGAGAGTCTCAAAAATCTCATAGTTCCTGGTGTTCTTTTTGACGAAATGGGTATTCGGTATTTTGGTCCCATTGACGGGAATGACTTGCCACTACTGATTGAAACCCTTGAAAATATCAAGGATATTAATAGCCCCGTGCTACTCCATGTCCTTACAAAAAAAGGTCGTGGTTATGCCCAAGCCGAAGAGAACCCGGCAAAATTTCATGGAATTGGCCCAGCTACCTCATCAGACAAAAAATCTGATAAAAAGGTAGAGCCTCCGTTCTTAAAGGTTTTCGGGGATGAGCTTATCAAGCTTGCCGATACTGATAAACGCATTGTAGCCATATCAGCTGCTATGCCCGATGGCACAGGCTTGGCTGAGTTCGCTGAGCAACACCCCAATCGCTTTTTTGATGTCGGTATTGCAGAAGGTCATGGGGTAACCTTTGCAGGTGCTATGGCGTCGCGTGGTATGAAACCATTTGTTGCCATTTATTCCACCTTTCTACAGCGAGCCTTTGACATGCTCATGCATGATATAGCCATCCAGAAACTTCCCGTGATCTTCATGTTAGATCGAGCTGGATTGGTAGGACAAGATGGTCCAACTCATCATGGTGTCTTGGATATTGCTTATCTTAGTAGTATTCCCGATGTCATCGTTGCAGCGCCTCGAAATGGAGAAGAACTTCGTCACTTAATGCAAACCGCTCTAAAATATGATAATGGTCCATTCTTTATCCGGTATCCAAAAGATAGTGCTGAGATAAATCGTAAGTCGATCAAGAGTAAAGTACTGGATATTGGAAAGTGGGAAGTACTAGAAGATGGCCCGGATACAGCTATTATTGCTGTTGGTCCTATGAATAAAATCTCTGATAAAGCGGCTGAGATATTGTCTTCAGAAGGAATTCAAGCACAGCGTATTGACGCCAAATATATTAAACCGTTTGATG
>CAZOBQ010000210.1:0-2770 GCA_964578155.1 uncultured Lentisphaeria bacterium | reverse complement strand
CCACTTCAGCATATACCCGATGAGAGATAAGGAGATGGTTATCATAAAAGTTTTTCGTTTTCCAATTTTTGTTGCAATCAATCCAGTCAAAGGGATCACACCTAGCGTTGCTATGGAAGTAAGCATCCCGAACCAACCCATCAGTTTTCCGGCGTCCCCATCATTCCCATTGAACAAGTAATAAATCATGACATAAATGGAGAAGGACATTCCTAATTGAAATCCATTGAAAACCAAAAATGTGGTGGCACAGAGTTTTACAAAGGGGTTGCACTTGAGGGTAGTTCCAAGGCCCTTGAAAAATTCTACCATATTTTCCCCGATCCCCTTACTGGCCTGCTTGACTGGGGCCGCGGTCTTTCGCTCTCTCAGAAAGATTGCAGGGATAATTCCAAATAATGCCACAACAATTCCCACTGCAATTGCCAATGTGCGGGCACCATGAACTGTATCCCGGAACAGACTACTTGACATGATGGCGTAAAACCATGGGACACCCAGCCATGCTAGCTGACCAACGGTATTAGCAAAGGCATGGAGGCGGGTACGTTCATGATAGTCTGAAGTCATTTCATAGCCAAAGGCTACAAAGGGAGTTGCGTAAACCGTATATGTCAAAAAGAAAAGGATAGACATGGCCATAAACAGCCAGAAATAGTACACATAAAAGCCATGATCCTTTTTCAACTTAAGGGAATGAACTGTAGCTGCTCCACTGCCTTCTATTCCTGATAACAATAGCGAAATACTTCCCACGGCATGTATATCAAGCAGATTATTCCCTTCCTGATTTCCAGCAGCCGTAATTTTCTCCAGTTCATTTAAATTAAACTTAAAGAGATGGCCATTCCCTTTTTCTGATTCATTTGAGGAAAGCTCAATTTGCCACGACTCACCATCAGCAACTCCAGCCACTTCAGCTTCCTTTAGAACGACTTGAAAGGTTTGAGTTTGTGGAATGGTAACATTTACTTCTACTGTAGGGAATCCCTCAAGATTAGCCCCTTCAGCAGAATCCTCATTCAATGCCAATGTTTGAGGTCCATAAAAAACAAAACTAGCATCTTTCTGTTCCTCAGCATCATATCTTAGAACAGCACCGCCTGCATCATTATATTCAACAGGTATCTCATTTAATGAAAATGCTTGATGCCCTCTTACCGGTGTTTTGGATAATATGTCGATATATCCTGAAGGCAGCTGCCACATTAGGGCAAATATGAGTCCTGCTGACAATGCTCCTGCAAAAATAAATGGTCTTCGACGTCCCCAGCGGGTCCGTGTGTTATCTGAGATGTAGCCAATTAAAGGATCAGAAATGGCATCAAAGATCCGTGGAATTGCCCCAATAAAACCCACCCAAAGTGCATCCATCCCAAGTCCAAGGTTAAGAATGACGACCATGGCCGGCAAGGCAGCTGCCTGAAGATTATTCACCAACATACCAACGGAATACGCCGCTTTTTGCTTTAACGAGATTCGGTCTTCTGGTGCAGTTTTATAGTGTGTTACAGGATTCATAAATAATACTCCCCTAGGTCAATAGCCTGGAAATCAACTTCAGCATCATACTACTTCTATTTCTTCTCATTTATTTGATAAACTCTTACGTAATCAACCAACATGGTTTGTGGAAATATAGTCTCATTATCTACGGCTCCTCCCCAGGTGCCACCAACTGCGATATTGAGAATCATGTAGAAGGGATGATCGAAGACCCAATCGCCTGGTAGATCCGATGGAGAAATGCTATTATATTGGGTGTCATCAACATACCAAGTGATACGGTCAGGGAGCCACTCAACAGAAAAACGGTGGAAATCTGTATCAAAATGGGTATTTGGAAGTTTGTACTTTCTTCCTTTTCCTTGACTACCAGAATATCCAGGACCATGCACCGTCCCATGATTGATAGCTGGTTCATGCCCCCTGTACTCCATGATATCTATTTCCCCACACAGTGGCCAACCAACCTCGCTTATATTGGCTCCAAGAAGCCAGAAAGCAGGCCAAATACCTGCCCCAATCGGTAATTTTATACGAGCCTCATATTTACCATAGCTGAACTCCATTTTTCCTCGAGTGACAAGACGAGCAGAGGTGTAATCCTGGTCCTCATACGATTCTTTTATAGCAACTATTGCAAGGTTACCTTCGCCATCTAATGAAGCATTCGCCAGTTTATCAGTATCATATTCCTTTTGCTGATTCCCCCAACCCGTGCCTATATCATGAGACCATTTACTCGAATCAGGAGGTTGGCCAGCAATACCTTCAAAATTGTCTTCCCAGATAATATCCCTATTATGAACCGCTGAAGGACGATTGGTACTGCAGGTAACTAGGACGAATCCTAATCCAATTAGAATTGATGCAAATATTGATTGCTTCACTGGTCTCCTCATTAGGTGAACTGGTTTGAGAATCGACACTACATAAAGTCCTCTTTCATAACTTCAAAGACTATACCAATACTTAAATCCCTATATACCACCATTCTTTGACTGAAAGTTTCTGGCCAGAGTATTGTTATTTTATCATTATAATAATTTGAATTATTATAATGGTATCAATCCTGCTCTCACGGTTTAGCTTTCTATTCATGAAGTCCATCCGCATAACATTGTTATTTACCTTTGTTGGAGTGCTTCTTCTGGTTCAGGGATGTGAACAAGCAGAGGAGAAGATTGAGCCTGTTCCAACTGTTTTTGGTACTACCACAGATAACATCACAGTAGATGGAATGACTTTCGATGTAAGAGGTGTCGTC
>CAZOBQ010000209.1:0-2825 GCA_964578155.1 uncultured Lentisphaeria bacterium | reverse complement strand
TTCAGTTCTTTAGGGGCATCATCCTATGGTGCTAATCAACCAGGTGCGCTCTGGATCGACTATGAACAATGGCTGAGAGACAGCGGTGAATTGAGATATCAATCACGGTTAGTGACTTATGGAGGCGAAAATGATAATGGTTCGGCTATTTATCCTGAAGGATTAAAGATGATGAATTCATCTCTCAAAGATTTTACGAACCTACTGTATGTCCCCTCTTCCTTAGAAGAATCAGTTGCCTCAAAAGCATTAATTTTAAATAATGAAAAGATCAGTTTACTGATCAATATCGGTGGCAATCAAGCCAGTTTGGGAGGTTGTAGCCATTCAATGCAAATTCCTCCAGGCTTAAATTATCACTTGCCTGATTGTGAACATTCAAACCGGGGATTGATTCTGGAATTGAATACCCAGGGAATTCCGACAATCCAGCTGTTGAATATTCGAGAGTTGGCGATAGAGTATGGTATTAAAAGCCCCTATGATGAAAATTTCATTACCTCAGAACACTTATATTCTGAATATGAGACGAACAAAGCATATATAGTTATTGCACTCTTATTGTTATCTTTGAGTGTATGGTGGATAAGATTGGCAAAGGATTAAAGCAGGGTTCAAGATGAATAAATATATTTGGTTGAAAGTATGTGTTTTTCTCAGTATAACGTTTACTTCTGTACTACTTGCTCAAACATACGAACCGCCGCAGGTGTATTATGGTCGAAATAATTATGTGGAGTACTACCCTGGTGATCTAGCTCTGGTTTTTACTGCTCCACATGGAGGAAGCTTAACACCAGCTGAGATTCCAGACCGAACCTATGGCACAACAGTAACAGACTCATATACCAAAGAAACAACCATAGCTATCCGTAATGCAGTTTTTACTGCTACAGGTAAGCACCCCCACATAATCATATCAAATCTTAAGCGAACAAAACTGGACCCAAACCGAGAAATAGTTGAAGCAGCGCAGGGGAATCAATGGGCTGAACAAGCTTGGAATGAATTTCATGAATTTATTGAGATTGCCAAGGACACAATCACAGCACAATATGGAAAAGGTCTTTTAGTGGATATGCACGGTCATGGGCATACAATCCAAAGACTGGAGTTAGGCTATTTGGTCTATGGCTCAAATCTATTCAAAAGTGATAGTGAGTTAAATGCTTATGCAAGCTCTAGTAGTATCAGAGCCCTGGCTGAAGAATCATCCTTAAGCTTTGCAGAACTGGTACGTGGTTCTTCCAGTTTGGGTGCTTTATTTGAGGACAATGGTATCCAGGCTGTTCCAAGTTTAAATCAACAGGATCCAGGTAGTGGGAATTTGTATTTTAGTGGGGGATATACAACTTCTCGACATGGGTCACGGGATGGTGGAACTATTAATGCGGTTCAAATTGAAGCCTATCGAGTTGGGTTGCGAGACACGGATGCTAATCGCAAGCAGTATGCGGGAACCATTGTTGATGTGTTTGACGAGTATCTTAACCTGCATTTTGGTTGGGATGGTCTTATAACTGACATTGATGAGATAAGAATTATCCCTGAAAAATTATATTTGTCTCAAAACTTCCCTAACCCTTTTAATCCTAGCACAATTCTTGAGTATGAAATCCCTGAAACATCAGAGGTAGAATTGAATGTTTATGACATGCAGGGGAGACTTGTTAACTCACTTGTAGAAAACTCAAGGACTGTGGGTCGCTACAAAGCTCATTGGAACGGAACAGATGATGAAGGTCGGCAGGTGTCAACTGGTATGTACTTCGCAAGACTTCAAGCAGGGGGGTATTCAAGTGTAGTTAAGATGGTTTATCTACGGTAATCGCGAGGGAACCCGAGCAATAGCACCAAATAACACTCAAATTTCAAAACTTCTTCAAAATAGTCACTTTTTAGTCACTGCAACCCCGCTAGCCCTTATATAGATCAAAAGGCAACGGATTTCTAATCCGTAGGTCACAGGTTCGAGCCCTGTCCGGAGTACATAATTGAGACCAGTTTATCTGGTCTCTTTTTGTTTTACTCCCCGCATTAATACGATAGATCTCAGGTAGTTTTGATAACAGTTATCTCGACATAAAGCAGATTAACCGATACCCATTACCTTTTGAAATACTAAGCATAAATGCTACATTTCAGCATGAATTAAAGACAAGTGGGTTTACAAGAGAACATAAAGGGGTGAGTGTGAAAAATAGTATCATTGTTGTCGTAGTATTGTATTTAATTGTTGGTTGCGCACCAAAGGTTAGCGTTGATCTGTCGGTTACAAACCCGCCACTTAAATATGCCCAGGAGGTAGTGATTTTGTCACTTACAGACCTGGTGCCTGAAGCGGCAATTTTCATCGGTAGCGTGAAAGTTGGGGATGCTGGATTTACTGCTGATTGTGATTACCCCGTAATGATTGAGAAGGCGAATATTGAAGCTCGAAAAGCTGGCGGAAACCTGCTAAAGATCAGGGTTCATGATACTCCTGATTTTAAGAGTACCTGTCATCGTATTACTGCAGACATTTACTATCTCGATGACGTTGGAGCACTTGCTGACCAGGTACAAGAGTCAGCCTATTTTGATTCATCTGCAAGTTATGCCATGTTACATATATACAGAAGTGGCGGCACAGGCGCACTTCTCAATTACAAGGTTCATCTTGGTGCACAAGAATTGTGCAGGGTTAAAGCCAATTCTTCCCAAAGTATTATTATTACTCGGGAGGGCCCAAATGAGCTCTGGGCTAAAACTGAATCCAAGTCAGCAGTCCCCATTAACATTGAATTTGGCAAAGACTACTATTTACGCTGTGGGGTTAGCATGGG
>CAZOBQ010000208.1:0-2900 GCA_964578155.1 uncultured Lentisphaeria bacterium | reverse complement strand
TCATAGCATATTGCTTCAAATTTGCACCGGCAGCATGTCCGCCTTCAATATTTTCATAATACATAACGGGATGACCCTGTTCCATCATACGTGCCACCATTTTACGTGCATGTCCGGGATGAACTCTGTCATCTTTAGTTGATGTCGTAAACATGGGCATAGGATACTTCTTACCTGGGAAAACATTGTGGTAGGGAGAATATTTCTTTAGATAAGCCCCTTCGATGGGATCATCAGGGTCTCCATATTCACTCATCCAACTTGCACCTGCGAGAAGCTTATGATATCGCATCATATCCAAAAGGGGAACTTGGGATACCACTGCATTAAATAGATCAGGACGCATTGTGAATACACTTCCAACAAGCAGACCACCGCCACTACCACCCATGATACCTAGTTTCTTGGGGCTAGTGGTTCCATTGCTTATCAATTGTTCAGATATGGCAATGAAATCTTCATAAGATTTATGTCGATTGGTTTTCAAGGCTGCTTGATGCCAACTGGGACCATATTCACCACCACCCCGGATGTTGGCCAGAGCAAAGACACCCCCTTTTTCCATCCAAAGCTTTCCCAGTTTTGACCAGTACTCTGATTTCTCTGAAACTTCAAAACCACCATAGCCGTAGAGCAGCGTGGGGTTATTTCCATCTCTAAGCATATCTTTGCTGGTAACTAGAAAATATGGAATTCGCGTCCCATCTTTACTTGTAGCGAATTCCTGAGTAACCTGTAAATCTTCTGTGTTAAATCGAGGCGGTGACTGACGAATAACCTGGGACTCACTTAACGCATCACTGAAATAACCAAGAGTTGTTGGAGTAATCAGATCATTGAAAGTATAGATAAAATCCGGGTTTAAGGGATCAGAATTATATATAGATAGTGTTCCACCTGCTGGCAATGACAGCTCATCAAGTGTCCATGCACCCTCACTAAAACCGCCACGATATACCTTGTCCACTACATCCTCTTGAATGGTTAATAAAATATGAGTGGAAGAATAATTGAATTCTGAGATAGAACTCTTTGAATCAGGGATGAACACATCTGTTTTTATATCCGTGTCAAGATCAATAGCGATTAATGATCCTTTTGGCGATCCCTGCCAGTCAGATCGAAGTATGGCAAATATCTGATCCTTCCATATTCCTTGGAAATCAGCATCATTGGGAAGAGCCAAGGTTATGGTATTTAGGTCATCATCAAGAATCAATATTTCGTGTGACCAGAAGTCCTTACTCTTTGAGATTACTTTATATGATCCCTCATTGGTAAAAATAGTATAGCCCCATACACCTAGGTTTTCCACTGGGACCGCTGCAACCTCTATGCTGGATGCTAAGTCTTCCCCTCTTTTCCATACACGAACTGTTGCTGGATATCCACTTTCAGTCATAGTACCAGGGCCAAAATTGGTTGCCAGAAAAAGCATATCTTTATTGATCCACGAGACTGAAGACTTCTCCTCAGGAACATAAAAACCATCTTCGACAAAAGATTTTGTAGCTATATCAAATTCTCGCACCACAACCGCATCTTTCCCACCTCTGGACAATTCAATCAGGAATCGATCATATGCCGGAGGAAGACCAGAAGTACTCTTATATACCCAGTTTTCACCTTCTAATTCTGCAAGTTCATCAAAGTTGAGTAATACATCCCAATCAGGATTATTCTCAAGATACGCTTTAACGGGTGATCTACGCCAAATGCCACGGATATGGTTTTCATCACGCCAGAAATTGTAGATGTAATCCCCTCTGATTTTTCCATATGCTAGCTTATCCTGTGCTTCATAGATGGCTAATGCTTCACCCTCAAGTTGTTTGAGACGGGGGTCAGCTTGTAGTTCTTCAAGAGTACGGGCATTTTGCTCACGAACCCAGGTTAATGCACGTTCCCCCTCTACTTCTTCCAACCAGAGAAAGGGATCATTCATGGGCAGGGTATCGGTCCCAGAGAGTCCATTTTTGTTTGTTTGAATGCATGAACCAAGCGCTAAAACGAGTAGCCCCAGCAATAAATATTTTATATGCGCCATTATTTTCCCCTTATGCACAATCTACACATCTCTCGGATTCAGGTAACATCATCAATCGTCCCAAAGGTATGGGCTCTTTGCAGACTCGACAGAATCCGTAATCTTCACGTTCAATAGCTCCTAGTGATACTTCCAATTTAGTTAATCTATTTTTTGTTTTTACCAAAAGGAGTTCATTGACACTCTTATTATTGATTGCTTCCATTCTGGATATGCGACCAATGGCACAATCAGGTGCTATGGGTTTGGTTAATTCCTCTAACTCAACTACCTGTTCTCGCGCACTCGCAATATCTGAGACGATGCGATTCCTGATCTGTAATTTATCTTCAGCTTTCATAGCAGACTTACTTTCATCCTGAATTAGACCAATAATTTAAACATATGAGACAAATTCCATAGACTGATATTTGGTGAATAACCATCACGTTAAGTTTCGCCGTGGTTATGACTACAAATATACTCAATTGTAGTCATAAAAAAAGAAGGCAGCAATAAAATCACTGCCTTCTCACATAAAGCACCCGAGGAGGAAAACGGAAAACCCAGGAGCGCTGATTAGTTTCTGAGAGGTTTGCCTCTCTTCAGCATGTATTCAATGCGGGCACGCGTCTTTGGTTCCCCAGCTAATGAAACAAATGCCTCTCTTTCTATATCCAATAGATACTGCTCATCCAATGGTGTCATTATGCCACCCTTTGAACCACCAGTGAGTACAAATGACAACTTCTCGGCAATGAGAGCGTCATGCTCGGAGATCTTCCCTGTTTTGAGGAAGCCCTTTACGGTACTCTTTACAGCTAAACGACCACCCTTCCCAGGGAGAAACAGATCTTTTCGCATCTCAGGTGCA
>CAZOBQ010000207.1:0-2901 GCA_964578155.1 uncultured Lentisphaeria bacterium | reverse complement strand
CCCACTGGTGGAGTGACTGCACCGACCGCTAGCCCAGAGATCAAAATGGCTCCAAACTGAATGGGTGAGATACCCACCGCTACGCAGGCTGGAAGGAAAACGGGGGTTAAGAGCATAATGGCAGGGGAGACATCGATAAAGGTTCCGGCGATCAAAATTATTAAGACAATAAAGAGCAACATAATGGTAGGTGGCAGGGCCATTGCTACTACAAAAGCAGTCACCGCTTCGGGAATGCGTTCCAAGGCCAGAACCCAAATATACAATTTTGACATGGCGATAATGATCATGATTTTGGCTGATGTCTGTATGGCAGAATTAAAGGTCTGCGGCAAGGTCTTTTTCAGGTATACGCTGCGTGCTATACCTGTACTTAACAGTATACCAACCAGAAGCGCATAACCGGCGCCCATGGCCGCTGACTCAGTAGCTGTGGCCACACCAAATACAACTGATCCCACCACAAAGATTGGCATTACTAGCGCTACACTTGACCGTTTACCCTGACGCACAACATTTTGGAGGGTCAGGGATACTTCTTCAGTTGGATAATTATTTTTTATGGAAATGATCAAAACGATGCCCAACTGAAATATACCTATCATCAGACCTGGAATGAGTCCCCCGAGAAATAATTTGCCAACTGACTCTTCGGCAATGATGGCGTAAAGTACCATAGGTATACTGGGAGGTATAATCATGCCCATGGTTGAGGAGGCTACTGTGATTCCAGCAGCAAACCTTTTGGGGTATCCTCGTTTTTCCATTTCAGGGATTAACACTGCCCCGATTGAGGCTGTATCTGATGCCGAGGACCCTGAGATCCCGCCAAAGATCATGGAAGCTATGACATTGACCAAACCTAGTCCACCTCGCAGTCGACCCACAAAAAGTAGGCTGAAATCGATCAGGCGGGCAGTGATCCCTGAACTATTCATGAGTAGTCCCATGAGAATAAAGAGGGGTAGGGCGATCAGAGCATAAAGGTTAAGCCCTGAGAAAAAACGCATAGGCAAAATGTTTAGTAATTCAGGGTGTTGGATAACAAAATATCCAAAAGAGGAGAGACCCAGTGCGTAAGCAATTGGAATGCCCAAAATGAGGAACAGTAACAGAGAGAAAAGTAGGATCGTCACGAGCTGGGGTCGTAGGTCTTGTCTGAAAAGAGTGTGAGAAGAATATGGTTCAGAGAGTACGCCAGTGCCACACCACAACCCAGCGGCACAGCCATTTGGGCAAAATACTGAGGAATTCCCAGAGCGGCTGATACATAATTTCCAGTAGTGGCTATCCAGCCAATACTATAAACAAGCATGACCCCGTTGATAAAACCCACCAGCACAAAATTAATGATATCGGCACTTTTACGATAACCCGGTGACAGGCGGTCAACAAACCAGGTGATGGAGATATGTTCACTTTTACCTAAAACCACAGTGGCACCTATTGCAGAGGAATACACAAAAAGGATCACCACGAACTCATTGCCCCCAATGAGGGTCGTATTAAAACCATAACGCAGGACAACCAGGATCAGTACCAAAGCGAGAATCCCGGAAAAACAAAGGATCAATAGTCCCTCCAAGACCTGCCTCAGTCTACGTTCAATCAGAATCAACCACTTCATAGATCGGTCATCGAATCAATCGATGATACTGGCTCTTGCCCGGATAACATCATTTTTGCTGAAGTAACCTTTTTCAATGAAATACTGATAAACCGGTTCGGTCGCTTTACGAAACTTATCCAGATTTTCAGGAGAAATCGTATTTGTCTCTAACTTTTCAGTCAGTTTTTGGATGTATATCGCTTCGTTTTCCTGATTTAATTGATCGCTGAAGTCCATTGCCTCCACAGCTACTTCGTCAAACAGCTTCTGCAGGTCGGGTGACAAGGTGTTATACCACTCCAGATTCACCATGAACGGATCAGGACCAGTGCCATAATTACTCAGTGATAAATACTTTTGAACCTCATATATCTTATAGTCCCAGATATTTGATAAAGCATTGTCCTGGCCATCTACTACGCCGGTTTTGAGGGCCATGTAGACCTCACTATATGGCAACTCTTGAGGGTTTACACCAAGAGCCTCAGCGTTGACAATATAGACCTCCTGCTGCGGTACACGCATCTTAAGCCCCTTGAGGTCATCTGGTGTCTGAATGGGTCTTCTGTTATTAGTATGAGCTCGAAATCCTTGTGAAATTCCACATGCCGGAATATGGTAACCATTCGTGCGTGCTTCTAGATTCACCTCTTTTGTAAAATCAGAATGGACAAGCTTTAAGGCTTCCTCCCAATTGTTCACAATGAAGGGCAGGGTGAAGATATAGTACTTTTTGTTTGCATGAATAAACCCACCACCACGAGTTCCCTGAAGGGCGCCTGTGGCAACCATGTCCTGTACCTCAAACTCAGTCCCCAGTACGGCTGAAAAATAATTTTCGACCTTGATCTTTCCCTGGCTACGTTTCTCCAACTCTTGTTTAAAGAAGCGCATGGATTGGCTTCTAGGATGTTGCTCAGGTTGTGAGTTGGCGTACTTGAATACAATTGTAGTATCTTTTTCGCTGCTACAAGCAAACCACAACAACATGGTTAGAACAGTTAGGGTGATGCGAATCCAATTTGCTTTCATATCAGGTTACTTTCACATTTCTCTGCGGATTAAAAAATGATAAGGATTCGGTGAGTGACATAATACTTATGGCAGAACCTTTATCAGAGTATCTGATTGTGATCCATTTAACATCAGTCATGTCTGCTATACTCACTTAAGGATGCGCGGATCCCAATCGGTTACTATCTTAAGCTCAGGCGCTATTCCTTTTGCTATGTCTTCCCAGGGAACACATTTGAAATTCTGGGTAGCACCAGGATTGGTCCCGTCCTGACAGA
>CAZOBQ010000206.1:0-2939 GCA_964578155.1 uncultured Lentisphaeria bacterium | reverse complement strand
CAGATGCCTGTGAATAACCCAATGCTGCAGAGGTTCCCGAATCCGGTATATCAATAACAATATCAGCCTTTCGTCCCGTTTCTTTAAATAAACGGTGCCCCATATTCACACGTGCCTCATAAACATTGAGGCCATCGATAACTGAATCGGTACGAGCAAAATAAACGTATTCAAAAGAACAAAGGTGTGTTGATGCTACTTCAAGCTGATCCGAGTGAATACCGTTGGCATCGACTGAGACAATCTCACCAGGACGTACATCACGGATGATATCCCCTTTGATGGAGTCAATTGCACAACTCTCAGAGGCGAAGACATAGGAATCACCTCGTTTGCCCATAATCAAAGGCCGTAAGCCCATGGGATCTCTAAAAGCATACAATTTATCCGGTGTTAATAATAAGATGGAGTATCCACCCTTGATCACACCCATCGTCATTTTAATAGCTTCAGCAACATCACCGGTTTCAATAGTGTTCTTAGCGACGAGCTTAAGGATAGTCTCTGAATCAGTACTTGATTGGAAAGTAGCACCTTGAGATTCAAGTTCAGACATGAGTTCCTTGGTATTCACCAAGTTACCGTTGTGCGCCAAGGCCATTTGGCCTACTGAACTTACAATGACAACGGGTTGAGCATTTTCATAAGTGGTACCGCCCGTCGTACTATAACGCACGTGGCCAATCCCATGAATACCGCTTAGGAAGTTCAACAGTTTCGGGTCAAAGACCTCTTGGACCAATCCTTCGTCCTTATAATAATTGACCTGCTGGCCGTCACTTACTGCAATACCAGCACTTTCCTGCCCACGATGTTGAAGAGCAAAAAGTCCGTAGTAGATTAATTGAGACGTCTCAGTAGTGCCTGTGTTGTATACACCAAAGACACCACATTCCTCATTCAGTTTATCAAACATAATCTATTTGTCAGTCTTCATCATTTTGTCAAATCCTGTGTTAAAAGCATCGGCGCATTCAGTTACAGTTGTATTGATTAGGTTTTTCTCCGCATTATTAATGCTTAGCTGACCAGAATCCGTCACCCTCCCAATACTGGCAGCTTCAACACCCCTATCAGCAGCCAATTCGATAATTTTCTCTGCGGATTCAGCATTTGCAGATAAGAGGAAGCGTGTTTGACTTTCACCAAAAAGTAATGCATCAGATCGAAGCTCAAGGTCCAGAGAAATCTCAGCTCCGAGCTCGCCCTTGAGACAAGACTCAGCTAAGGCTACTGCGAACCCACCATCACCAACATCATGGGCACTTTGCACCAAACCTTGACGAATGATATTCAGAATGAACTTTTGTGCCTTAGCTTCTAATTCAAGATCCAGTTCCGGCACATCTCCAGTAACGAGACCATGGATTTGATCCAGATATTCTGAAGCACCCAGCTCATCCTTTGTTTCACCAATAAGGATGATAAAATCACCCGCTTTTTTAAATTCCAGAGTAGTTACATGGCTTAAGGATTTCACGAGACCGGTCATTCCAATAATAGGCGTTGGATAAATAGCACCAAATTCAGGAGTCTGATTGTAGAGGCTGGCATTCCCACCAATGACGGGTGTATTTAAGGCCCGGCAGGCTTCACTAATGCCTATAATAGACTGCTCCAGTTGAAAATAGACTTCTGGTGTCTCGGGATTACCAAAATTTAAACCATCGGTAATCGCGATTGGCTCTGCACCAGAAACAACCTGATTACGGGCAGATTCAGCAACAATACTTTGAGCTCCACGTCGCGGATTTAAATAACAGTAACGACCATTTGAATCCATGGTGATGCCCACAGCTTTATCTCGGTCCTTAATGCGCAGGATAGCTGCATCACTTCCCGGTTTGACGACCGTATTCATCTGCACACGATGATCATATTGCCTATATACCCATTCCTTAGAGCAAATATCTGGTGCCCCCAGAAGAGTTAGCAGGGTCTGGTTCAGGTCATCAGGAACCGTAATACTTTCATTCCTAAAACTTCTTGTTTCTGCAAGATGAGCAGGCTCTTTACCTTCCAAGACATATGTCGGAGCGTCCATGAGGGACCAAACAGGTACCTCACCAACCGTTTTACCATCTTCCAGAACGCGGTACATTCCATCATCCGTTACATGTCCGATAACCACGGCATGTAGATCCCATTTATGGAAAATCTTATTTACTTTTTCTTCCATTCCCTTTTTGACTATGAGTAGCATCCGCTCCTGGGATTCAGAGATCATGACTTCTTCAGGACGCATGGCTTCTTCACGTTTGGGCACCAAGGCTACATCAATCTCGACACCATTTCCAGCTTTGCTGGCTGTTTCAACAGATGAGGATAAGATACCGGCAGCGCCCATATCTTGAACTCCAACCACATAGTCTTCTTCAAAGACCTCCAGACAGGCTTCAATCAATAGCTTTTCCATGAAGGGATCACCGACCTGGATGGCGCCGCGATCTTCGTCATTACCCTCATCAAGATCCTTTGAAGCAAAACTGGCACCGCCCATACCATCACGACCGGTCAGGTTACCAACGATCATGAGACTGTTTCCTATGCCAGTTGCGATAGCTTTTTTGATCTCAGATTTCTTCATATAGCCAACACACATGGCATTGACCAATGGATTGCCTTTATAAGCATCGGCAAACCGCAATTCACCCCCAACAGTTGGCACACCTACACAATTTCCGTACTCACCAATTCCGTGAACTACTTCAGATATCAACCAACGCGTATGACCCGCATCTCCTGGATGTCCAAAGTGAAGCGAGTTGAGGGATGCGATGGGATAGGCGCCCATGGCCAGGATATCACGGATAATACCACCCACACCAGTAGCAGCACCCTGAAATGGCGCAATTGCAGATGGATGGTTATGGCTTTCTAATTTGAAAGTGAGCACTTCGTCATCATCGATATCCACAATTCCTGCGTTTTCGCCAGGT
>CAZOBQ010000205.1:0-2973 GCA_964578155.1 uncultured Lentisphaeria bacterium | reverse complement strand
GATGTAGTCAGCTACACCAGAAGCTCTCAGAACGCTCCCAAATGCTCCTCCTGCACCTGTAATAAGGATAATGGTGCCAGCATTCCTTAATGCATCCCCCACCCACTCAAATCGATTCTCGCGCACTGATTTTCCGCCAATGGACATAGCTAGAACCACGCCAAAGAACAACGCAATCATTGGACTACCAATAGTTGAAAGGAATTGAGCAAAACCGTTCTCTCCAAAGGGGTGACTTGGATAATCTGCAATGGATTTGAGAGCGATCAGTACGATTGGTAGCAGAATAGGACCCAGGGCGCTCATAAGTGAGACAGAGGGAATTTCATTTGAAACAGTTTCTTCAGGTTCAGCAGGCGCCTGGACGACACCTTTACCCAGTCGAGTAGCCCACAGCCATCCAGCTAAGGTAACTGGTATGGAAACGATGATACCGAAGAGGAGAACTAAACCCAGATCCGCCTCCAGTGCAGTTGCAGCAGCAAGTGGACCAGGGGTGGGTGGAACGAATACATGTGTTGTATACAGTCCCGTTGCCAGTGCAATAGCAAAAACAATGAGGGGTATACCGGTTCTTTTCGAGAGCGCACGATTAAGTGTGGAGAGGATGACAAAACCAGAATCACAGAAAACAGGTATTGAGACGATGGCTCCTGTCAGATTGATAGCCAGGGGTGACCGCTTATCACCAACTAGCTTAAGCAATGAGTGTGCAACCACACGCGCCCCACCATTTCTTTCGAGATAGGTACCGATAATTGTACCAAAGGTGATGACAATACCGATACCACCCAGAGTTTTACCAAAGCCCGAACTAATCGCAGCGAGTACTTCACTCCCTGCCAGTCCAGATAAGAGACCCAAAATGAGACCTGCACCTAGCAGGGTAAGGAACGGGTGTAATTTCAGCTTTGTGGTTCCAAGCACAATAAAGGCGATACTGGCAAGGAGTAGTAGAATCTGTATCATTTAAATGTCTCCTTAAATAACGGCATCAGTACTGCTAGATGAGCGGGAAGTATCTCCTGCGGCTGCCGTCAAAATTTTCATAACATGCTGGTATCCTTCATGGAGGACGCGCCAATCAAAGGCATGAATGACGAGATTCACCCCCCTGGCCGCCCATTTAGCCGATTGATCGAGGGGTGCGAAGTTTGCCGCTACCTGTACATTCCGAGCCTTACAGGTTTTTATGATGTGATCACACATCGCCTCAAATTCAGGATGATCCCATTCCCGGGGGTATCCCATTGAAGTTGAAAGATCGGCAGGTCCAATGAATACGACATCTATACCTCCAACATCGAGGATGCTATCCAGTCGTTCCACCGCCGGAATACTCTCGATGCCGATCATTACGACATGGTTCGCATTGTTTTCAGCCAAATGATCAGCGACACTCAGGCTGGGATATTCCCCAGTCAGAATTGCCTTCTCTGATAGGCTGCCTTTGAAAGGTCTCAACCGTGCGGCGCGAACAATTTCTCGAACTTCCTCAACCGTTTCACAGTAGGGTGCCAGCACACCACTTGCTCCTGCATCAAATGCCTTGGTGACATAGTGCCAATCCGGTCTGGGAATGCGCACCACGGATGGCATGGCACGAGCATTCATTGCTGTCAAGAGGTCAGCAACTTCTCCCCAACTATAAGGTGTATGCTCTGTATCTATGCAGAGAAAATCCAGATTTACATTGCAGAGTACATCTATCCAGCGTGGATTCCGCGAGTGACTGAGCATGGTGGAATAAAGCATCTCACCTGCGCTTACCTTGTCATAGAATACTTTTGATCCAGCCATAATTTCCTCACCGAAGTTTAGTCGTTCAGTTCACCTGCCAATTTTTTCTTCCGCCATCCCCAATAAGTCAGGTTTTCAGCAGCATTTTCACTGGGATAAATGAGACTGGCCACATATCCAACTGCAATGAGTACGACGTGACTATACACGCCGAGCATGTATTTGTGATGCGTAAAATTGAAATTACCCAGATCGAGAAGGATGTGCTTGTCAGCACCCACCTTGGCAGAAGTTAGTATGGCCCAGGCCGTAAACAGGACAGTCGCTGCCATCCCGATATATGCACCTTTTTTATTGGCTCGTTTACTGAATACACCAAGGAGAAATAAACCAGCTATACCACCTGAGAAGATGGCATAAAGCGTGAAGATGATCCCGAGGACACCCTTTCCTTCCATGGCGACGTAAACGGATGCCACCAGTATTGCTGCCAATCCACTGGCACCAACTAGAATCTTACCCATCTTTAGACGTTGCGCATCGTTGCTTTCAGGTCTTAGACGGACGTAATAATCCTCGACCCCGATTGCTGAGAGACAGTTCATGTCCGAATCAAGACTACTGATAGCTGCTGCCATGAGAGCCGCAAGGATAATTCCAGAAACACCAATGGGTAGTTTTGTCATGATAAAGAATGGGAAAACCTCATCAGCCTTAATTCCATCAGGCAGGGGGATAGCCGGAGCGGCGGAATAGTATGCCCATAATGCCGTACCGATGAACATGAATAATCCCCAGACAGGAACTGATAGCAGCACACCTGTAAGGGCTGCTCTAACAGCCTCTTTGTTTGTCCCTGAAGCTAGATAACGCTGGATTATGGTTTGGTCTGTACCATACTTCTGTATGGCGTAGAACACTCCATTCAATGCCATCACGATAAAGGTCAGGTTCTTAAAGTCCCAATCATACGGTCCCATATTGAACTTGTTTTGGGCAGCAGCAGTGCTGAATAGAGCACCTGGACCACCAGGAAAACTGAAAATGAGTATGAAAGCTACAAGAAGGCCACCACCAATGAGCATGAGCCCCTGGATAACATCAAGCCAGATAACGGCTTCCAAACCACCTTTCAGAGTCAAGAAAACGATGGAAACACCCATGATCCAGATAACCACGTAAGGATCAATACCCATCATGCGGGCAAGAGCCAGAGCAATCAAATAGAATACA
>CAZOBQ010000204.1:0-2991 GCA_964578155.1 uncultured Lentisphaeria bacterium | reverse complement strand
CTTGTCCTTCCATATTGACCTCCGTAATTGGTCAACTTTTTTCAGGACGACACACATATAAAAAAAGCCCCACCTGCATAGGTGAGGCTTTTTTTATATATTTCAGTAATCTAATTTACTTAATAAAGAAATGAACCGCATTCTGGGCATAAGCTGAAAGCGGATCCCCAAACATCCAGGCAAACAATAGAGGTATTGCCAGAAGTAATAGTAGGATCGTCACATTGAGCGGTGCCTGATGGGTTGTCTCTGGAATTTCCATTTTCCCAAAATACATGGCCTTTACAACTCGCATATAGTAATAAAGCGATATAACGCCGTTTATAAGCCCGATGATGGCCAGGTAGAAGTACATGTCACCATACTCGATCAACGCTCTAAAAATGTAGAATTTGGCCACGAAACCACCAGTTGGTGGCAAACCTGTCAGTGAGAACATGAAGATGGCCATAATTATGCCTAAAACAGGTGCTTTATACCCAAGCGCTTTGTAATCTTCGATCTCTTCAGTGTCAAAGGCATTTTTAATATGAATCGCTACGAAAAAAGCTCCAAGGTTCATGAGCATATAAACCGCTGCATAATACAGGATGGCTGCGATTCCAGTTTGATCCGCAACAACAACACCTAGCAACATATAGCCAGCATGAGCAATACTGGAATAGGCCAGCATACGCTTGATGTTTGATTGTTGTAACGCAATCACATTTCCGACTGTCATAGACAATACAGATAAAACCCCCAGAACTGCCTGCCAATTCATATTCTCCAAAGCAGCCCATGATTCCATATTCGGGTTACCGTCATTTGAAAACACAATATTGAAGAATCGAATGATGATGGCAAAACCAGCTGCTTTGGGTGCAACTGAAAGAAAGGCTGTAATTGGAGCAGGAGCTCCTTCATAAACATCTGGCGTCCAAAAATGGAATGGAACGGCGGCAATTTTGTAGCCAAAGCCAACCAGAATCATCAGCAAGATCAATAGCATTAATGCTGGAGAGGCAGTACCTGCCGCAAGAGCAGCTTGGATCTCATAAATATCTGCGCTCCCTGTTAAACCAAAGAGTAGGGAAAATCCATAAAGCAAGATTCCAGAGCTAAAGGCACCAAAAACTACATATTTGACAGATGCTTCATTTGATCGCATCTGTTCTTTAAGATATCCTGAGAGCAAATAACTCATGATACTGACCATCTCAAGTGAGATGTAAATACTCAATAAATGAGTCGCTGAGACCAGAAAGAACATTCCTAAGACAAGGATCAAGATGAGCACATAGTACTCTCCTACCCGTCGATTCTTTAATTCGCTTGAATTAAAGGACATCCACATGACCAGAATAGCGCCGACGCTGACCAATATTTTGAGATATTGACCAAACCCATCCACTGCCAGCATATTAGAGAAGATGCCTGTTGGTGTGGAGACATTCTGTCCCAATAGCGCTATAATTGTAAGGACTAACCCACCTAGAGCAAGGTAGCCTGATCGGATAGAGTCATCCGCTTTCTGAAACAGATCATATAGAATGACCAACACCAGCACCCCTGTGAGTATCAACTCAGGGATAAAATAGGATAGGTCAACTATGATTTGATTGAGGTTCATAAAGTATCCTATTGGCTTATAGGCCAGCAACCATTCCGGCAGTTTTAACGGCTTCCACTAAGTGATTCAGAGTTGCGCTCATAAGATTCAGCATGGGTGTTGGATACACGCCCAGGAAGAACGTAATGACAGCCAGCGGGATCAGAGCGAATAGTTCGCGGTTATTGATCTCTTCCAAATTCTCATATTTGCTATTCAACTCGCCCATAAAGACACGTTGATAAGCCCAGAGGAAATATCCTGCATTCAATACGATACCCAGAGTTGCGAAAATTGTAATCCAAGTAAAGACTGGGAAGGCACCAATTAAGCAGAGTGCTTCTGAAATGAATCCTGAAAATCCAGGTAATCCTAAACCAGCAAAGAAGGCCAAGGCAGTCACACCAGCATAGATGGGAACCACTTTAGCAATACCACCGAATCCTTCAATATCACGATGGTGAGCACGGTCATAAAGAACACCAACCAACATAAAGAGCATGGCTGAGATTGTTCCATGATTGAACATTTGAAAGACGGCACCGTTCATTCCTGCAGGTGTAAGAGCAGCCATTCCTATCAATACAAAGCCCATATGCGATACTGATGAGTAAGCAACCATCTTCTTCAAGTCGCGTTGAGCCAAGGCAGCCATAGCACCATAGATCACATTGATCAAACCCAGGATTGCCAAAGGCAATGCGAACCAGAGAGTGGCATCCTTAAGAACTGGAAAACTAATTCTCAGGAAACCATAGGTTCCCATTTTCAGGAGTACTCCAGCAAGAATAACTGATATAGCGGTAGGTGCTTCAACATGAGCAAGGGGTAACCAGGTGTGAAATGGAAAGATGGGTACCTTGATTGCAAATCCAACGAAAAGCAGGATAAATATCACCTTACCCGCATTCATACCGAGCAGCATAGCTTGACCAAATTGTGCGGATTGTTCGGCTAAGATCAGCATATTGAATGTATGTGGCTCAGAAATAAAATAGAGTGCTAACATTCCCAAAAGGAGCAGCACTGATCCAAATAAAGTATATAAGAAAAACTTAATGGCTGCGTATTCACGCTGTGGACCACCCCAGATACCAATGAGGAAATACATTGGCAGCAACATGACTTCCCAGAAAATGTAGAAGAGGAAGAAATCAAGAGATGAAAAGACACCCATCATACCTGCATCCAAGAGTAGGAATAGCGCGAAATAACCTTTCTGGGCTTTTTCGATATTCCATGATGTGAATACAGCGAGGAAGCTTAATAAAGCCGTCAGCAGGATCATAGGTGCACTTAAACCATCAACACCCATGAAATACTCGATATTAAAAGCAGGGATCCAGGCGAAATGTTCCACCAGTTGCACATCTGCACTGGAGAAATCAAAGATTTTCAAG
>CAZOBQ010000203.1:0-3024 GCA_964578155.1 uncultured Lentisphaeria bacterium | reverse complement strand
CCTGATGGTGGTACAGGCTGGAGAAGGGAAGTAACTGAATTCCTCACTTCCGAAATTGGCTGGGATGTATTTGATCCTTCACTTCATGAGCAGGATTTTCTAACCGAAGAGGAGAAAACAAACTTCAGAGAGTGGAAAGTCACTGATACTCAGCGGTTTATGGGGGTTATTAAAAAAATTATCGATCGAGATGTACACCAATTACTAAAAAAATGTGAAGCCGTTATTTGTCTCTGGGATGAGCATGTCATTCAAGGAGGCGGTACACATGGGGAGCTCACCTTAGCTTATGAGCACAATCTCCCAGTGTATCTGGTTTTAGGGATGCCACTTGAAAAAGTATCCTCCTGGATTGTTGGATGTACGACAGAAGTTTTTCAGAATTTTGATGATTTGAAGCAATATTTAGCGTCAGAACATAGTAAAAATAATGCTTAATAACTGCTTGACTTTCAAAACTGACCCCTTACCTTTTTGACGTTATCCTAAGGTGGATAAGGGTTTAAGCCCACTTGAGTCAATCCAGTCTGGATTAACTCAAGCTAAAAGAACAAAATTAAATACTAATACAAACAACAAGGAGGAAACACTATGAACAAAGCTGAATTGATTGCAAAGATTGCTGATGATGCAGGTATCTCTAAAGTTCAGGCCGAGAAAGCACTTGGTGCATTCACAGGCGCTGTAACAGATTCTCTAAAATCTGGCAATAAACTTGCTCTTGTTGGCTTCGGTACTTTTGATGTATCAGCTCGTGCAGCTAGAGTTGCTCGTAACCCTCGTACAGGCGATCCGATCAATGTTCCTGCAATGAACGTTCCTCGTTTTAAAGCTGGTAAAGGTCTAAAGAGTTCCGTTAACTAAACACTCTTTGCACTAGATCAATTTGAAAGGGCGTGATTTATCACGCCCTTTTTTTTCAGGAGATTCTGATCATGGAAACAATTTGTCATATATCATTGGATTCTATTGCCAGTAATTACAAATATTTTAGTTCCAGGGTGGGATCGAAACAAATTATTCCAGTTATTAAGGCTAACGCATACGGTCATGGGGTCATAGAAGTAACCAAACATCTCCACAAGGAGTTTAATACCAATCTATTTGCTGTAGCAACGCTTGAAGAAGCACAGGAATTAGCAGCTGCTCTACCTGATATATCAATTCTCATCTTTAGTCGAGTCTTTGCAAACGAACTTTCAGAATTGCCTGAAAATGCCATTGTGAGTATTGAATCAATGGAACATGCAGCCTCACTGTCCGCATCTGAGTACTCCGATCTAAAAGTACACCTCAATGTAAATACAGGGATGAACCGGCTAGGTATGAGTATTGAGCAGGCCATATCCTTGATATCTGACCATAATACTGCATTGGATATTCAGGGCGTATATAGCCATTTATCCTCATCGGATACTGAATCTGCGGATCGCTATGAGAGACAAGTAGACATGTTTCGCAAATTTACGCTTAAGATCAGAGAATTGGGATTTAAGGGCATGATTCATTTATCTAGTAGTGCGGGCGCCCTACATGAGAATGCTGACCACTATGACGCTATTAGGCTGGGAATTGGGCTCTATGGGTATGACACAACATACAGAGGGAAGAATCAGGAATACCTGAGGCCTGCAATGGAGGTGAAAGCACCCCTGGTAAGAGTAGAACGAATTAGCGCTGGTGAATCAGTGAGTTACGCTGAGAAATGGCAGGCGGCAGTAGACACAAATATTGGTACACTGCGAATGGGCTACGCCGATGGTTATAACAGGGCATTAACCAATCGAGGTGTGGTGAGTTTCCAGGGCAAAGATTACCCGGTAGTGGGAACAGTTACTATGGATCATATTATGATCGATCTAGAAAACGATGAACCGCCGATGGGAAGTTACTTCTCCGTAATTGGGGGTGAATCTACTCCTGTTAAAGTGGCTTCTATTGCAAAGATTTTGAATACGATTACCTATGATATCTGTTGTGCTATTGCTAAACGAGTAAGACGAAGCTACATCAAGAACTAGAAATACCAACCCCTCCTCGTTGTATTAGACCCTTCAATCGTTCATAACTCATTTTATCATATATAGTTATATGAGTATCTCTGTCAGGTTCTTTATTAAAAAAAGGGTTGAATTTCCTTAATTATTTATTAACTCCATCGCTACGTCAGAGCCAATGAAGCATTAACTCTGATCCAATTGAATAAACGCTTCCTTTGAGATGTAGATTGCTAAAGGAGTTCTATCTTGAATATACTGGTGATCAGTGGCGATAATGCCCACACTATTGATAAATACAAAAAGTCTTTTCCTGAATCTAAAATTGACATACTTAAACAATCAGACTTGACTGCAAAAGCATTATCTGATCGCTTATTAAGTTACAAAGGCGAGAAATTATTACTGATAGATGGTCAAAGTGAGAAAATTGAATTTAAAAATAGCGCTGTAGAACTTTATGACCTTGTGGCTGAAGTTTCAGATGATTGGTCTATGATCTATGCTGATTATGAAGTTGATGACAAAGGCACACTAAGTGATGAACACCTCTTGGATCATCATATTGGAAGAGTAAGAGACAATGCAGATTATGGAAAAGCATGGGTAATAAACCTGAACAAGGTAAAACAGGTGTTACCACTATCTGAACAAACAAAATCTCATTTCTTTTATGAATTAAGATTACGTCTAAGCGAAGTGGGTGAACTGGTGCATATTTCCAATCGCTATTCTGGAACTCCATATCGTATTTTTAAAGCCGTTGGTGAACAAAATGTATTTGACTACCTCATGGCGAGTAAAGAGTCGCAATTGGAACTTGAGCAGATTGCCACTGACCATCTCAAACGGATCGGAGCCTATCTTGCACCTGGTGCATTCTATTCATCAGTACCTTATGCGAACAAAGACTATGAACTTACCGCCAGTGTGATCATTCCTGTGAATAACAGGCCTGAATTTATTGGCGCTGCCATAGAATCTATCCTAATCCAGACTGCTCAGGATGTTGAAATTATTGTAGTAG
>CAZOBQ010000202.1:0-3058 GCA_964578155.1 uncultured Lentisphaeria bacterium | reverse complement strand
GTTTTTCATATTTGTGTTAAGTAAGCATACATGTGTGTGCTAAAACCGAACACAAATTAATTGAATCAAAGTAATTTCCAAGATAAGAATTAATCAACTTAATCAGCTGTAGGTCAATGCTACCAAGGCTTTGAAAGTCTTTTTTAATGACATCGGAATTGTGGCCTACTAATTGCCATAATTAGGTTTTAAAACAAGAAAAACAATCAGCTTCAGTCGGTTCCACTTTAGTGAAAGGAACAAGCTGAAATTAACAAAGGAGAGAAGGAAAAATGAAAAAAGCTACTATTTACTATGTCATGTTAGTACTTCTGGCAGCGTTTTCATTTGTTGCAGCCCAAACATCTGGTGGTAAAGCTGCTGATACGAATGATGACAGAGCCATGAATTGGCCTGGTGGATCAACTATTGCCCGCGCAGCGAACGATGACCTCATGTTAGTTTATGGAACAGTAGCTAGTGATGGCACAGATTCACTAGTGTACTCAGTATCTTATGATGATTTCTTAGGCGCATGGGATACACCAGTCGTGGTTGGAACTGGAACGGGTGGAGGTCGGGTAAAAAGTCATGCAAACGTTGTGGCTGATGCCAGTAATAACTTTCATGCAGCTTGGGCTAGCAGCTATAATATCGTACACTCAATGAATGATGGTTCTGGGTGGTCTACTCCTGTTTCTGTAACAGGAACTGCTACACCATGGGACACACTTAATGCTGCCCATACTGCAATTAGTATTGATAGTAATGGTGATCTCTGGGTTGCATTTAGTACAGCCTGGGAAGCCGATGACGCAAGCGAGTGGTGCTATGCAAGTAAGAGTACAGATAATGGTGCCACCTGGAGTACTCCTGTCACACTATTTAGTGATTCACTATCTGGAGAGATGGGTGGTACCTTGGGATATGTTCATTTAGCCACAGGTCCTGGGGGAAAAGTTGGGGTCAGTACACGCGTACCCAAAAGAAATGGTTATTATAATGCCATTTTTCAGGAGTATGACGGCACAAATTGGGGTCCTTCCGAATTCCTGACAGCTCATAGCGGAGAAATGGTTTTTGCAGATACCGTAGATATTTATCAGCTTTCATTTACCTACGATGCCGCAGGGAATCGTCATTTTGCCTTTTACACAGACGAAAAAGATCATGATGATCTACTTGATGGCCAAATTTACTACACAAAAAAATCAGTAGCTGATGTATGGTCAAGCCCTGTGAAGCTTACCAGCTTTCCAGGTGGAGCAGCCGATTACCCGACTATCAGAGCTGGTGGGAATGATGATCTCTACGTAGTATTCTTTGCGACAGGTAATGATGGGCTTCGACGTATCTATGGTGTTAATTCAGCAGATTTAGGAACAACATGGACCAGTCCGTATCAGTTGAGCGATGACTCAACGCAGCCTTTAGCTGCTCGGCCACCATCCATGAGTCAAACCATTGGAACTGCTGGTGCTGATATTGCCTGGTTAGAACCTGATTCAACAGCAACAGGAGGTTATGGTATTTATTATGGGCTCCTGACAAAGGCAGTTGTTAGTATAGAGAAAGTTGAAAAACCGGTAACAGCATACCTATTACGCAATTATCCAAATCCATTCAACCCTTCCACAACGATTGAATTTGGTATTAGCGAAGTGGGGAATGTTAGATTGTCTATCTACAATTCCTTAGGGCAGGAAATTACTCAATTGGTTAACCAGAAAATGGACATTGGCATTTATAAAATGACTTTTAATGCCAGTCATCTTGCTTCAGGTGTATACTTTTATCGCCTGGACACAGGTTCGCAGACGATAACCAATAAACTACTATATCTTAAGTAGGCGATTTATCCACCAGGTCAATTTTATACAATTGATTTGATGGGGGTTAATTTTATTCCAAGAGGGCGGTGCAAGCTGTATCGCCCTCAATGGAATGATCTAAGAGTAAGTTCGCACTTGAAACTTAATAAAGGCAGCGGAGTGTCACGATGACAGGTAGTAAAAGTAAGTATTGCCAAAAATTATTTATCCTAACTTTTCTTTTTAGTTCTCTATTGTTTGGAGGGAACACAGGAAAAATTGTTGGGAAAATAACTGATAAAGGTACTCAAGAGCCTCTTTATGGTGCGAATATAGTTATTCTAGGAACTGAATGGGGAGCTTCTTCTGATGAGGCTGGTCATTTCTTTATTAATAATGTGCCACCTGGAGTGTATACCCTGCGTGGTATGATGATTGGCTATCGTGGACAGGATCTCGTTGATGTGCTCATTAAAACTGATTTAACAACAGAAGTTAACATTGCTTTAGATTTTAGTACCATCGAGGGTGAAATAGTTACTGTTGTTGCACAACGCCCCTTGGTAGACAAAGATATTACAGCCAAAAGATCAATCATGTCCGGAGCCGATATAGCAGAAAAATCACCTGTTACGACAGTGGATGATGCGCTGGCCACACAAGCAGGATTTGTGGAAGATGAAAATGGAAATTTACACCTTCGTGGTGGACGTAGTGGTGAAGTATCCTACTATGTCGATGGTATACTTGTAAAAGATCCAATTGGTGGTGGATTGGGCGCCGGAATAGACATTAATTCAGTTAGCGAGCTGTCAATTCTCACCGGTGGTTTTAACGCAGAATACGGTGAAGCTATGAGTGGTATTGTCAATATCACCACCAAAGATGGTGGGCGCAAACTGGAAGGAAAATTCCAGTATGACTCAGATATTTTGAATGAGTCACCCTATCAACAGAAAGACTGGCTGTTGGAATCCCCGCTGGTCGATGGTTTGAATGAAGAAGAAGAATTGGAATATCTGGATGCAGTAAGATATTACAGTTCAGAAGATGATTCTGTTGGAATATCAAGGTACAAACATATGAGTGTTCTTGATCACCCATACGTAGAAGACAAGATCTTGATACCTGTGCTAGGCCGTTTTAGTGGAAGTCTGTCAGGACCGATTCCTCTCTTGAAAAAAATATCCTTTTTTGCCTCTGGATTTCATGACAACCACAACTCTTATCTACCTAATGGCTACACAATTGAAAATCAATTATTTGGG
>CAZOBQ010000201.1:0-3073 GCA_964578155.1 uncultured Lentisphaeria bacterium | reverse complement strand
ATTGGAGTGGTAGCACAACCGCCGGACCAATTTCTCCACTCAATAGTGGGTTCACTAGCTGGCACATTCGCAGAACAATCGAGGATTATCTTTCTGACACAGGACAAGATGGTTCTCAACTCATTCTGGGATTACCGTGGTATGGTCGGAGTTGGGCAGTTACCAGTACTGATATGGGTGCAGCCACGATTGCCGGTAGCAGCTCCTCGGTTGTATATTCCTCAGCAGAAGCAAATGCACAAATCTATGGCAAGCAATACAACTTTACAGCTCCGGCTGCCTGGTACAATTCAAATAATGGAGAACTTCGGCAAACCTGGTATGATGATAGTCTGAGTTTAGCTGCAAAATACAACTACGCAAAAAGTGCTGGTATCAAAGGCATTGGAATCTGGGCTCTAGGTTATGATGGTGGACGGTCTGAAATCTGGGGTGGTTTAAATGACGCATTTGGTGGTACTACGCCTCCACTGGTATCAAAATATTTTACAACTCAAAACCTGGGAGCGGGTAAAGTAAAAGTTCAATGTGCTGTTTCAGCGTATACTGAAAAATATGAAGTTTTCACCAGCGCAGATGGCATAAACTTTTCTCTCACTGATAGCTCATCGTCACCAGAAATAATTTTAGAAAATCAGGTGGCAGATCAGCTGCTATTTATAAAGATCAGGAACACGAACTCATTCGGGAGCAGTAGCTATTCAGAGGTGCTGGGTACAGTTGTACGTAATATAAGCGACCCCAAGGTTCTTATCGTTCAGGGTTTTGAACGCACATCAGGAACGGTAAACAATTTTGATTATATAATCGAGCATGGTTCTGCTGTATATGCTAATGGCTACAATTTTGATGCAGCAAGTAATGATGCAGTTGAGTCAGGGACAATCACTCTTTCCGATTATGACATAGTTGATTGGATTAGCGGCGAAGAGGGGACAGGCACAGTTTCTTTTTCACCCACTGAGCAGCAAAAGATTAAAGAATATCTGGAGCAGGGTGGGCGTATTTTAATTTCCGGATCTGAAATTGGTTATGATCTTGTCGCAAGTGGAACCAGTACTGATATCGAATTCTATCGTAACTATCTCAAGGCGGATTTCGCTGATGATGATGCGCAAAGCTATTCAATGAATGGATCAGTTGGGGGAATATTTTCTGGACTAACCAACATTACCTTCGACGATGGAACCATGGGAACCTATAATGTTGATTATCCTGATGGTATTAAACCTTATGATGGCGCAGTATCAAATTTTAGTTACTCTGGGGCAGACTATGCTTCTAAAGGTGGTGCTGGAATCCAATACATGGGTTCATTCGGCACGAGCACGGCGCTGGGAGGCATTGTTTATCTGGGAGTAGGATTTGAAGCAATATATCCGGAGTCGAATAGAAATATACTCATGGGGAAAGTCCTTAATTATTTGGAAGAATCTTTGGCTATTGAAGAGAATCCATCAATACCTCAGATGTTTACCGTCTCCAGTATTTATCCTAATCCATTTAATACTGTGTTCAAGCTGGTTATCCATAGTAAGGAATCCACGGAGTTAACTATTCGGATTCTAAATATCAAAGGACAGGAGCTTTACAACTCACGGAAGCAAATGGCAGTCGGAGAAAACAATTTTACCATACACGCTTTTAATAACATCATAAGTTCGGGGGTCTATTTTCTACAGCTTGCAAGTGAACAGGAAACCCTGACTCAGAGCATTACCTATCTCAAATAGGAGATTTTATGAAATTTTATCGTTCAAGAGCTATTGTATATATTTTCCCATTGTTGATATGGGCTTGTGCAGGAGTTGGGCCAAAAGATCACCCAGGTCCACACGCGGAGCAACTAGAACAATATGGTCATCTACAGCCCATCCAAGAGCTTCAAAAAGTTTATACCGGATTAGATGTATTAAAGCAAATTGGTTTTGAACCCTTACTTGGGCTCAACGTAGGCGTGATCACCAACCATACGGCCCTTAGTAAAGAGGGTGAGCACCTCGTTGATTTGTTATACGCTACAGAAACCATCAACCTAAAGGCAATATTTGCCCCTGAACACGGCTTCCGTGGCGATGCCCAGGCAGGAGATGCTATCCCTGGTGGAATCGATCCCAAGACACAGGCGCCGATCTACAGCCTTTATGGTGCGAACCGGGAACCCAATCAAGAAATGTTAGAAGGGTTGGACATCCTGATCTTTGACATCCAAGATGTTGGTGCGAGGTTCTATACTTATATATCAACCATGGGGTATGTATTGGAAGCAGGTGCAAAACATGATTTGCCTGTTATGATTCTGGATCGTCCAAATCCGATTGGTAGAGCTATTGGTGGAAATGTATTAGACTCAGGGTTTGAGAGTTTTGTCGGTCGATACGAGATACCGATTCGATACGGACTCACAGTGGGTGAGTTAGCTCGAATGATCATCGGTGAAAATATGATTGCAGGTCTTGATTCGCTTGAACTTCATGTTGTTGAATGTGAAGGCTGGTCAGGTGATCAGATTTGGAACCAGACCGATCTTACCTGGATCCCACCATCACCTAATATGCGAAATATCAACGAGGCACTAACCTATCCAGGCCTTTGCTTACTGGAAGGGGTTAAAATTTCCGAGGGACGAGGAACAGTGCAACCTTTTGAACTCATTGGGACACCTTATATGGATGGAGCCCTTGTCTCAAGAAAACTTATTCAGACTGGCCTAGAAGGCTTCAGCGTTGAACCTAAAAAATATACACCTGTTGACATGCCCGGTGTATCCATGAATCCTATCTACAAAGATGAAGAGGTCAATGGCGTCAAAGTTACCGTGACTGATGCCAGCTTATTCAAACCAGTCGAGTTCCTCATTCATTTTCTAGTCATTGTAAGAGATCAATACCCCGAAAAGTTTGCCTGGCGATCTAGTCGTGGACCGGATAGACTATGGGGTGGCACCTATCTGCGTGAAATGATAGATGCAGGCAATACTGCCAGTGAAATAATTCAAGTATATCAGCAAGAGTTAGAGCAATTTGATAAGACTCGTCAACAATATTTTATATACGAATAGCAGAGAGAAGAA
>CAZOBQ010000200.1:0-3085 GCA_964578155.1 uncultured Lentisphaeria bacterium | reverse complement strand
CTCTGTTAAAGAGAAAACATTAGGCTCCGAAGTCCTGCGTTCTATCACGCCAGGACAACAGATCGTCAAGATCATCCATGAAGAGCTTATATCACTTCTTGGAGAAAAAACAGCAGAGCTTGAACTCTCAGGTAATCCGGCCATAATCCTCTTGGTCGGACTTCAGGGATCAGGAAAAACAACTACGTCAGCAAAATTAGCACGTAATCTACGGAAGGAAGGACGTCAACCACTTCTAGTGGCTTGTGATGTCTACCGACCTGCTGCCATAACCCAATTACAGGTTCTCGGTAAGCAATTAGACATTCCGGTTTATGCAGAAGAGAACCAAAAGGACGTTGTTAAGATCGCTGAAAAAGCGATCAAAGAGTCCGTTCGCTATGCTGCAAATGTTGTGATTGTCGATACAGCCGGTCGATTACATGTTGATGATGACATGATGGATGAGGTCTCACGACTTCAAAAAGCACTTAAACCTGCAGAGACCTTGTTTGTAGCTGATGCTATGACAGGTCAGGATGCTGTTAACGCAGCAGGAACTTTTGCAGAAACGCTTGATCTTACAGGAGTTATCCTGACCAAGTTGGATGGTGATGCCCGAGGCGGTGCTGCTTTGTCAGTCCGTGAAGTTACTGGCAAACCTATCAAATATATTGGTGTAGGAGAACATCTGGATAAGCTGGAAGTTTTCCATCCAGACCGTATGGCCAGTCGAATTTTAGGCATGGGTGATATTGTCTCTTTGGTGGAAAAAGCTCAGCAGGATATCAATGTCGAAGATGCTGCCGAACTGGAAGAAAAGATGCGCAAAAATACCTTCGATCTGGAGGATTTTAAGCAACAGTTGAAGCAGTTGAAATCCATGGGTTCAATAGGCGATTTGATGTCTATGATCCCCGGTGCTAAGGGAATAAAAGATGCTGATATTGATGAAAAAAGGTTGACTAGGATTGAAGCAATTATTAACTCTATGACCCTTGTCGAAAGGCGGAAACCCCAGATTTTAAATGGGAGTCGCCGGAAAAGAATCGCCAGTGGGTCTGGAACGAAAGTTCAGGATGTGAACCAGTTGATAAAGCAGTTCCAGTCGATGCGGAAGATGATGAAGAAATTTGGAAAAATGAATAAGAGGCAGCTAATGAAAAATCTGCCTATGGGATTTTAAGGAGGACACCTTTTGGCTGTCAAAATCAGACTGAAACGGTTGGGAAAAAAGAAACAACCTTTCTATCGTATTGTTGTCGCAGATTCTCGAGCCCCACGTGATGGGCGCTCAATTGAAAAGCTTGGGCATTATAACCCAATCTCTAAGCCTGCTGAACTTGTAATTAATGAAGAACGTTTGTTCCATTGGCTAGATGAAGGTGCACAAGCAAGTGACACCGTATTTAGTCTTTTGCGTGGTCGTGGTATTACTCTGAAATATGAGTTGAAGAGCCGTAATGCAGATGAAGCTACGATTAATAAAGAGATGCAGAAATGGGAATTAGCCCAGAATGAAAAGGGCAAAAGAAAAGCCGAAGCAGCAACTGCAAAATTAGCCAAGGCTGAAGCAGACAAGCAAGCTGAGGAAGAAGCAAACAAAAAAGCAGAAGAACCTGAAGTTGTTGCTGAAGAAGTAGTTGAAGCTCCAGCGGAAGAAGTTGCCGAAGAAACTCCTGCAGTTGAAGAAACACCTGAAGCTGCTGAGGAACCTGCGGAAAGTACGGAGAAAGAAGATTCTTAAGAAGCTGAAAGAATTCCTCGCTAGCAACCAGGAAGATTCTGTAACCCACGGAGGTATGACCATGAAAGAGTTTGTCGAGTTCGTTGCTAAAAGTCTAGTAGACAGTCCGGATGAAGTTGAGGTCAATCAGGTAGATAGTGAGAGGGTTACGATTTTTGAGTTGAGGGTAGCTAAAGAGGATATTGGTAAGGTTATCGGCCGTCAAGGTCGTACTGCCAAGGCTTTTCGTACATTACTTGCTGCAATTTCGGCAAAGGCCGGTACCAACCGAGCCATGCTTGAAATTATCGAATAAAGCTTATGCAAACGACTGAGGTAGAGAGAATCGCCATTGGGGTGGTTCGGAAACCTCATGGTGTGCAAGGGGGACTCAAGGTGACCCTGTATAGTATCGACCTTGATAGGCTCCAGAGTTTGGAGCAGCTTTTTGTAAAATCGGGTAGTAATTGGAAGTCACTGACTCTCAAAACAGCTCAAGGTTACGATGATTACGCAATCATTCGGTTTAGTGAGATCGCTGATCGCACTGAAGCTGATGCGTTTCGCGATCAAGAAATTTATGCCAAGCGTGATGAATTGCCGAACCTTGAAGATGATGAGTTTTATGCCGATGAGCTAGTTGGGTGTGATGTTATAGATGAGAATCGTAACCCTCTTGGTAAAGTTATTGAAGTTTTGACCCCTGGTGCCCATGAAGTTCTTGTTGTACAACAAGATGACATGGAGATTTTGGTACCACTTGTGGAAGAATGGGTAACCAGTATTAACATTCAAGACAAATTAATTCAGGTTAATACTGTAGAGGAATTAAAATGATTATCGATGTAATCACTACTTTCCCCAATACGGTGAGAGCCTTTCGGGAGATGGGGATTGTTGGTCGCGCCTTTGATACTGGTTTGGCAGAGTTAAAGTGTTGGGATATTCGCGATTTTGCGGATGACACCTATAAGCACATTGATGATGTACCTTTTGGTGGTGGACCAGGCATGATCCTCAAACCTGACCCATTGTTCAGAGCATTTGAGGCTGTGTCAGAATTCCGAGAGAGTGAGGGTCATCGAATTTTTCTCACCCCCCAAGGCAAACCTTTCAAGCAAAATGCCGCTGAAAGACTGGTCGATTATGACCACATCATTTTGCTTTGTGGTCGCTACAAGGGAATTGATCAAAGGGTTAGAGATGAACTCATTGATGAAGAGATCAGTTTAGGTGATTTTGTGCTTTCTGGTGGTGAAATAGCTGCCTTTGCAGTAATAGACGCAATGGTTCGTCTATTACCGGGAGCTGTCAGTGATGATGGTTCTACAAAATCGGACACTTTTCCTGTTGGATTATTGGACGCACCGTATTATACCC
>CAZOBQ010000199.1:0-3119 GCA_964578155.1 uncultured Lentisphaeria bacterium | reverse complement strand
GCCTAAAAGGAGTAGCATCTTTCGCTACCAGTGTTGCACTTCAGGTTTCTGAAGAAGTTTGTCAGTTTCATCGAGCAGTCCCTATTGAGGTTAAAGAAGATGGAACTGTCATTCTGGCCATGGCTGATCCACTGGACATGGTCGCTGTTCAGATCATTCGAAATAAACTTAAGAAAGAAATAGATACTGTCTGGGCTGATCCAGATGACATTGAATTTGCCATCGGGACGATCTTCTCTGATAAAAATGCCTTTGAGGACACTCTCCAGGATCTTGTTGAGGTTGAGGAAGAGCTGGATGAAGAAGAGGAGTATGATGAGGACAGTGTCGACATTTTACGGACCCAGGCTACTGATGCTCCTGCCGTTGTTTTTGTAAACTCACTATTGGTTCAGGCAATTCAGGAACGCGCCAGTGATATTCATATTGAACCACAAGAGGACAATCTTAGGATTCGACTTAGAATTGATGGTGTATTAAGAGAATTTCCCCCGGCTAATCGTCGCCTCCAGTCAGGTGTTATCGCCAGAATAAAAATTTTAGCTGATCTTGATATTGCCGAAAGACGTGTCCCACAGGATGGACGTGTAAAATTTAAGATTATGGGTCGTAGTGTAGATGTAAGATGTTCTACCATCCCTGGGATCTACGGTGAAAAAATCGTTATGCGAATTTTGGATCAGGGTTCTATCTCCTTAAACATTGATGACCTTGGATTTGAAGAGGCAAAACTTGCACAGTTAAAAGAGAAGGCCAAAGCAGCTAACGGTATGTTACTGGTTACTGGTCCTACTGGATCAGGAAAAACAACTACGCTGTATTCAATACTAAACTTTGTAAATAGCCCTCAACTAAATATTATCACTGTTGAAGATCCGGTAGAGTATAGATTAGCCGGAATAAATCAAGTTCAGGCACGTCCTGGTGTTGGATTGACCTTTGCCTCAGCACTTCGATCTATTCTGCGACAGGATCCCGACATTGTTATGGTTGGAGAAATTCGTGATTTCGAGACTGCGGAAATTGCTATTAAAGCAGCCCTTACTGGTCACCTTGTATTGAGTACCCTTCACACAAATAATGCTGTCGCTACAATCATCCGATTACTAAATATGGGAATTGATAAATACCTCATTGTATCATCTCTTTCCGTTATTGTAGCTCAACGTTTAGTCAGAAGAATATGTAGTAATTGTCGTGAACCGATTGAACCAACATCTGACATCAAACTTTTCATGAACCGCCAGGGAGTTGATGTAACTGCAGACACCTACTTTAAGGGTAAGGGATGTAAGCAGTGCACTGGCTCTGGTTACTGGGGTCGATTCGGAATTCATGAGATATTGTTTATGGATGAAAGTATCAAAGAATTAATTATTGAAGATGCTTCGGAAATGGAGATTCGCAAAGCGGCTGAGGATTTAGGAACCATGTCCATCTTTATGGAAGGCGTCATGAAAGCCCGCAAGGGTCTCACCACGTTAGATGAAATTATAAGGGTCGCATAGTGGGTAACTTCAAGTATATCGCTGTTGACAAAAAAGGAAAGCGTACTGAGGGTACCTTGGGTGGATTCACCCGTGAAGAGGTAAGTGCTGAACTCCGAAAAATGGGGCTAAAGCCGGTAAATGTTGAACCGGTTCGAGGGAAAAAAAGGAGTTGGAAACTTAGTGAGATTAATATTACGGCTCCCAAGGTGGATCCTGCTCTAAATGTTATCCTCTTCCGGGAACTATCAACACTGCTAGATGCGGGAATTCAGCTGGTTGATGCTATTTCCATCGTGCAGCTGCAATTTGAAGATAAGAATTTCAGAAACGCTTTGGGTGAACTCCTCGTATTTGTCAAAGCCGGCCATCCCTTTTCCGAAGCACTTGCAGAACACAAAAACATCTTCCCTGGTTTTGTCGTCTCTATGGTGGCCGCTGCTGAAATGGGTGGAGGTCTTGATAAGATCCTGACCCAGATCGCCATATACATTGAGAAAGAAGATGATGTTCGTAAACGCTTGAGCTCTGCAACTAGCTATCCAAAATTTATTGCTATCTTCTTTTCTGTTGTACTCGGTGGTGTCATGTTTGGGCTTATGCCGAAATTTGCAGATATCTTCGACAGTTTTGGCGCTAAGCTTCCTGCATCGACGCAATTTATGATCGATATGAGTAATTTTTTGAGTAAGTATTTTTTCATTGAACTTGTCGTTGGAGGTGCAGCCTGGATAGGCTTAAAAGCTTTTGCGGCTAGTCCCAAGGGCCGTCTCTTCATTGATAAACATATATTTAAAGTTCCAGTTGCTGGTCATATTATTCATAAGTCTATGATATCCAGATTTGCAAAAACCCTTTCTGTCTTGATCCGATCTGAAGTTTCACTTATTAATGCACTTAAAATTGCTGGAAATACAGCAGATAATATGTACATCAAAGAAGTGACAGAAAATGTTGCGACTCAAATTGCTCATGGTAGAAGCCTTGGTGGCCAATTGGCGAAATATGAAAATATCTTCCCCATAATGGTGAGTTCCATGATCTCAGTTGGTGAAAAGTCAGGTGCACTGGCCGTTATGTTAGAAAAAATATCTGAGTTTCATGAGGCTGACTTTAATTCATCCGTTGATAAACTTTCTGCCACAATTGAACCAATCGTCATGGGTGGTTTAGGTATCATTATCGCTGTTATTGTCGTCACACTATATCTACCAATATTCCAGATGAGTACTGCAATTCAATAAATCCCTTACTCCTCACATCACTCATAAACTGATTCCAGCTTTGATCAGATAGTATCATTTCCTCACACTTTAAATAAGCAGTCTTTCCCACTGATATTCAGGCATATCTAGAGATTTTTGAAGACCATGGATTTTGCATATTGACATATATATGTGACATTTTTTGCATTTTTTGGTATATATTTATTACACTTTTTGCATCTCTAAGTATCTCAATAAGGGGCTTTCCCATTGTTTTTATTCCCTTTATGACACCCTTCTTCTATTGGCATAAATTTTGAACATTTATAAGCGTGACGTATGTCACAATTTAAGTATAAAATAAGAAATACGAACATCCTCAAGGAGGAAACAAGATGCAGAAGAATAGTGGTTTTTCATTAGTAGA
>CAZOBQ010000198.1:0-3169 GCA_964578155.1 uncultured Lentisphaeria bacterium | reverse complement strand
CTGGTCCTTAAAGCTTATTAATCCAAATTGCTCAGCAACTTTGACTGCGCGATCATACTCTGTATCATTCTGGAAAATATCCTTCAGCATAAGACCTGATTCGATTTCATCAGGGGTATAGCCAAATAGAAATAATGCCATCCTATTCATATAAATTATTAATTGCTCAGCTATATCAATCTCGATGAGAGCACCTGGAAGAAATTCAAACAACTTATAATCATCTTTAATTAAATTATGCACCTAGCCCCCGAGTCTTGCCTTAATATAGGGTTCATCATCATGTATTATCTCCATCTCCGGAGGAATGTTTTTTATCTACAGAAGGTAATAGGATTTTGAAAGTACTGCCTTTTCCAATGGTACTTGTAGCGGTGATATTGCCGCCCAGCTGTTCCACCATTCCGTGCACCAGGGATAAACCTAATCCAGTGCCTTTTCCCACTTCTTTAGTGGTGAAAAATGGATCAAATATTTTCTGTAGGGTGTCTTTATCCATCCCACTCCCTGTATCTGATACGTTGATTTCCAGGAACACATTTTCCTTGTCGTCAGTATCTTTAAGCAATAATTCATGAGAAGGTCTGGTCTCGATCATGCTGATGTCGAGTTTGCCACCGTCGGGCATGGCATCAATGGCATTATTACATAGATTCATGATGATCTGTCTCAATTGTGTCGAATCACAACGAACTAATCCTGATGATTCCCCAATATTCCCAATGATCTCGATTTGAGAAGCGGTTAAAGCTTTCTGGAAATCAATCGCTTCCATTAAAATTGGTTTAATATCCTGCACCTCAAAATTGGTCTCGGATTGTCTACTAAAAGCCATGATCTGAGATATGATCTTGTGAGCGCGATCATGACCACTCATAATTGCTTTAAAGCTAGTTTGAATATTTTCATCCTGAGGAAGCTGACTCTCTAATATCCCGCCGTAGAGAAAAACCCCCTGAAGGACATTGTTCAATTCATGGGCTATCCCCCCAACCATGGTTCCTAGTGCTTCTAATTTTTGAGATTGGAAGAGTTGATTCTCAGCATTTTTCAATCGGGATATATCTTGTGCTGAGCCACGCTCTACTACTGCCACACCGTCTTTAAGATCTGGTTTTCCCAATTCTTCATGTATATAACGAATGGTACCATCAGGAAGAATTATGCGGTAATCAGTTCTTATGGGTGCTTTGGTTTTCACCTCATCGTGGAATAGTTCCACATCGTCTGGGTGAATTCTATCCAATAGATGCTTCAACCTAACATTTACTTTTGGGTCTATATCATAGATTTTATAGAGCTCATCAGACCAGTAACTTGAACCCTTTTCTGCATCATTTTCCCAGGTACCCACATGGGCTAATTCTTGTGACATTTTGAGCCTGGATTGATTTCTAAGAAGTTCTTCATGCTCCTGTAAAAGGTTTTCTGAGACTAATGCCCTGAGAAAAGCTCCACCTATCTGATTTGCAAACATCTGTAATTGGTTTAAACTTTTCTCGGAATATTTATTGAGTGTATAGCTTTGTGCCGTCACCTCACCTACTTTGGTATTGTCCCACATAATGGGGGCAAACAGCAGGGAGGCACTTCTTCTATCTATTTCCCCAAAAGGACGACCTAAGGGTTTTTTTGACAGGGCTTCTTTTGGCCTATTAAGAAGTTTTGGTGCTGGTGTCCCCTGGATACTGTCTGGATCCAATTTTTCAAATGGAGTTGAAAGAGGTTCAAACTCGGTAGGTTCTGTTGCACCAATTGGAGTATCCTCAGTATATACACCCCTATTGATCAAAGCCTTATGATCGATATAATTAATGGAAATAGCATCGCTTTCGAAATATGATCTGATCGATTTCGCAGCCACCATTGCGATTTCTTTCATGTCAATGATGGCAGTTAACTTTCGAGCTAGTGCTGAGATAGCCTCCTCGAGTCGCTGGGCTTGTTTTCTTTGAGTGATATCTCTCCAGACTGTATGAAATAATTCACCGTGTTCTTCAGATGAGATCGTTGTCAATAAGACTTCAACAGGAAAAACCTCTCCATTTGCCCGGACATGATCCCATTCGAATCTGTGATTCCCGTTTTCTTGGGCGAGCTGCATCATCCGATCAGCTTTGGTGAGTGAATTTTTCCCATCTGGTTGTTTGGGAGGCGATAGCTCAGACGGATGTGTGTCTAAAAATTCTGTCTTGTTATTATATCCAAGCATATCAACCGTGGCTTTGTTACAGTCTATGAATCTATTTTTACTGATGATAAGCATGGCATCTGCCGACTCTTTAAACAACTCTGTATATCTTGTTTTGGTCACATTTAACTCTTCCTGGCGTAGCCGGTTTATGGAGTTATCAGGTTCAGATTTTATTAATGGATTCATTTTCACAGTATCTTTCATACTTTACTTTGGAAACAGGGAATCTATGGATTTTAGCATCTCGGATGCTGTCCACGGTTTACGAACAAAACCATTAAAGCCAAGTGATTCGAATTCTATCTGTAATTTAGGATCAAGATTACCACTGGTCAGGATGATGTACACATCTTTTGAAAGTTTTCTGATCGCTTTGGTCAGTTCTAGACCAGTCATTTTGGGCATGGTCAGATCAGTAATGATAAGATCATAAGTCTTGATATTTCTTTGAAATAGCTCAAGGGCAGCTTCGCCATTATTAGCAGTATCTACGAGATAACCTTTATCCTCTAGAATATGCCTGCCAGCCCCTGAGATCATCTTATCGTCATCAACCAGAAGCACTCGTACTCCCTTAGCCACTGGTTCGCTATACTCACTATTATCCTCAAATGTTACAGTCTCTGCACAAATGGGCATTAGAATCCGGAATGTGGTACCCTCACCGGGTGTACTATCTACAATTACCTGCCCATTTATTTCTTTGATAATTCCATGGACAATGGACAAGCCTAATCCAGTGCCTTCATCAGTATCTTTAGTAGTAAAAAAGGGATCAAATATTTTTTCCAAAATATCAGCTTCCATTCCATGACCTGAGTCCATGATGAGAAGTTCTGCGACCCCATTATTATTTGTTCTGATCTGGCCGGGCTCTATTTCTATCTGTGCATCTATTTTCTTTAGACTTACTGTCAGTTTGCCCCCAGACTCTCTCATTGCGTGTATGGCATTATTGCAGATATTTATAAAAAC
>CAZOBQ010000197.1:0-3169 GCA_964578155.1 uncultured Lentisphaeria bacterium | reverse complement strand
TGGTCTATAGTTGGGTGAATTTAACTCCAGGGTAATAATGTGCCAGAATGTCTTTGTAGTTGATATTGTCTAAGGCCATGCCAAGCGCACCCATCTGGCAAAGTCCGGCACCATGTCCCCATCCAGCACCCTTCAAGTAGATATGGTCATCTTGTTTGAGAGTCCCTTCATTTTTTATCACAAACGCTGCAGAGTAAAGAAATGAATCGCTAAACATCTGCCTGATCTTGTATTCTGACACAAGCTTATACTCAGCAATATTACCTTGCTCATCAACACCATCTAGATACAGGTAAATGATACGTGCACTGGGTCCGCGTTCCATAATTCGGATATTGTCAAGAACTTGCCACGACAAACCGGTATATTTCTTTAGATTGGATAGAATAGTTTTCTTGTCAATTTTTTGTTCCCAGCGGTAATAACTGCCGGATTCATCAACTTTCCCAAGCATCCCAGAAAGGTTAACTGATTCGAACCGCTTTGAAGAACAATATGCCTGGTCGTATGCCCAGTAGGTCTCAAAATCATCAACTGCCTGACCATCCAACTGTACCGGACCGTCCCATAGAGGAACCAGATAGGGAACTTTGTCGCCGCCCCAAACAGTTTCATATGATTCGACCATTCCCCCACAGCTCTTGGAATAGCGTGCATCAATCACTTGAGAATTATAGGTTAAGACTTCACCCTTGGTCTCTACAGCAGCTTTAAGCGAATGTGGTGTTAAGAAGCTTGTCCCTTGGTACCGCTGGCAACAATCATCATTACACACATCATATCCTTCAGCCAAATGCTTAGCTTCAGCCAATGCCAAAACCCAACACCGGGCAACCACAGTTTGAGCGGCCAACAAATTAGCAGGTGCTTCAGCACCCATCTCAGATGTCGCTACACAAGCAACATAAGCCTCAACATTTACGTGATTTATAAGTTTAAATGAGCCTTCCTCAACTGACAACAATAATTGACCTGGGAAATCAACAGCAATGTGCTTTTCCCAATGAAATCCTCGACCTGCAATAACTGAATCTATGTGTACACCGTAGCTTGTTTCTAATGATTCAACTTCGTCTGCAGATGTAAGTGAGAGTTGAGAGACAACCAGGGGATTCTCCCAGCCTGAGACCAGAATCTTATCACCTTCAATACTCAATTCTAGAGATTGAGTTGTTCCAAGATGACCGATATCAGAAACGACCTCTAGTTCTGAGGTCCAGGATAAAGAAAGTTTTGTGATTTTGTCCTCAGGTAGAATGATTCCTACCCGAATACGATCACTGTTCAATCCAGTTGAGATAGGCATCTACACCGGCTCCTAATGCAGGAGCATGTCTAAGTTCAGAATGGAGTATCAGATCATCGCGAAGACGATTTGTTTTGGTCAAGTATAGTGCTTTAATATCTGCAGGAAGATCAGATCCATGGATCATTCGACCCAATTTCTCATTGACAGGATCAAGAAGCAGGGGCTCAAAATTTTTGAATTCCCAAATATCACCCAATCTTTGGCCAATAACGATCCGTTGAAAGACTTTACCCAGATAATCATGTTCTGTTTCAAGAGCATTATCTTTACCCTGGAGAATAGTTTCTGGAGCTCCAACAGCTAATGTTCTAATTCTATGATATAGTAATTCTGAAAGTGCCTGTGCAATTTTTTCCACAACCTGAACGGCTTGATCTTCACCTTCAAGGGCGCGATCATATATTTGCCATGGGAAAATCTCAGCCTCATCCAACTCGCTTTGAGTCTGGTTGGTCAATTTTCCATACTGTGTCTGAATACCTCTCGCGGACAAGAGGTTCTCATAGCTGTCCTCATCATTTGCCATCATCTCCCAAGTCTTAGCGATCCAGGATTTACAGCTATCGAATGGTACATTTTGCCCATCAAGTAACATGGCATCAGCAATACCAGTACCCACTCCAAAATAGTATGCGGAGTCAACTCCACGCATACCCCCATCGTCACCCCAGCGTTCGCCAAGACCGCAATAGTCAGCATCACTTCCTATTGCATGAATGGCACTCAGGTTTTTGAATCCTTCTGCCTTTAATAGTTTTTCCAGTTTGGTCAGAAAATCAGGCATTCTCGGTCCATTAGCCATGGCGGAGATACCTTTTTTATTCTTGGTCTTTAAGCCAGGTAGTCCAACACCGATGATGACATCTTCGTTAACATTCTTACCCAGGATAGTACGAATAGCTTTTGTAAAACTTTCCAATACTGCTTTTTCCTGCGCGATTTCATTGGCTGTTTGCTTAACCTTAGTTCCGGCATTGTGTTCTTTTAATTGTCTGGAAAGTACAATGGGTTTAAAGTTTTGCTTAAACAAATCAGAACTATTATAGGTCACTTCAATAAATGGTTTTAATGCAACAAAGCGCATTGGGTTTGTTAGTATATCAACTTTATGGACTAGAACCTTTGAGGCTCCTCCATCAACACCAATTAGCGTAATATCATCCATTGGCCACCTCATTCATGATCTGTCGTCTATAAATTGACTCTTTTCTCATCTCATCCTTTGCATTGTTATTGAGATCGACGGTATACTTATCAATATTGTGATCAGTACCACCCCCATGTCTTATCACCTTGTATACTGGTTCCCAAACTCGACCAATGCGATGATGCTCACTCATGCGGGTTACGAAATCGTAATCTTCACCATAGTTTCTTGCATAAGGAGATGTGTTCATATCGAGGAACCCCATATCTCTTGCTAATTCTACATAGAAAGAACGGGGTGCTCCAGCACCATTTATACGAAGTAAATTATTGCGACCATTTTCTTCAGTCCACTCATCGTGTGTTACCACTGGAATAGATTCCATACGATGAATCTCGTTGGTCTCTTCATCCTTTTGATACACCTCATAGGAACCAATGACCATACCGATCTTATCGTCAGACTCATACACTGCAGCAATGGCTTCAACGGCGCCAATGGTTAGCTGGTCATCTGAATCCAACTGAACATAATATTTACCTTTGGCAATATTTAGTCCTGCATTTAAGCAGAGACCAATATTGTTAATGTCCAACACTAGCAATCGAACAGCTGGTTTACTATCATCATATTTATTACCACCAGGCATGTATGCTTTGACAGCTGGAATCGTTGGATCGCTTTCACCACCGTTGACTACTACAATAATTTCA
>CAZOBQ010000196.1:0-3189 GCA_964578155.1 uncultured Lentisphaeria bacterium | reverse complement strand
AATTTACTCAACAGACGTTTTGCTGTTTTGAAACCAAAATATATGAGTGCTAGGAAGAAGAGTGCTTTCATGAAATTACCGTTTTAGGGGGTTGTAAAACTTTGTGCCTTCGATTGGCTGGCGAATAGTCTCCAGGAGATCTGCCAGGTCATCTTCGTTGTTTACGAAATCAATATCAGTGGCATTAATAATTAACAGGGGTGACGCTTTATATCTAAAGAAGTATTCATTGTACACTTGATTCAGAGCGGCGATGTAATCACTGTTGATATTGGATTCAAAATCACGACCACGTTTTCTGATATTATATAGAAGACGGTCCGTATCAGCTTGGAGGTAGATAACCAAATCCGGATGACTAATGCTTTCTTCCATCATCCCGGCAATTCGGTCATACAGACCCATCTCATTTTCATCTAAATTTAAATAAGCGAAAAGTCGATCTTTTTGAAACATGTAGTCTGTTATCAAAGCCTTTGAGAAGAGTTCTGTCTGGCGAAGATCTTGGAACTGCCGATAACGACTTAATAAAAAGAAAAGCTGTGTTTGAAAAGCGTATCGTTTACGGTCACCATAGAATGAACTCAGAAAAGGATTCTCTTCAAATTCTTCAAGCACAAGCCGAGCATCAAGCTTTTCGGACAATCGTTCCGCTAAACTGGTTTTACCAACCCCAATGACTCCCTCAATGGCAATGTGATACAGATTTCTCAAACGACTTCTACCTCTTCGGTCAATATCTTAACCCAATTCTGGTCTGTACATTCATCCAATAGTTGAGATATTTGTTTGTGCGAGCTTGGATCGATCATATCCCCTGCAATTGTGGCGGCAGGCTCCAGGACAAATCGTCGTTGACTGTAGCGTGGATGTGGAATGGTAATTTGAGATTCTGACCACACTTCTTCTCCAAACAGAATAATGTCCAAATCCAGATTCCGGGGACCATTTTGAATCTCAATATTTCGAACACGTCCGGCTCTCTGCTCCATCTCCATGAGGTAGTGGAGTAAGTCAGATGCACTTAAGCTCGTATCAAGAACAATGGCAGCATTTATAAAGGGGGTTTGTGAATCTGTGCCCACCGGCTCGGTTAAATACAAGTCACTCAGAGTCACATCCTCAAATTTATGCTCTAATTCGTTAAAGGCTGAATATATCTGGGATTTGGGATCGTTTTGGTTTGAGCCAATACTAATGAGCACTCTTGTCATGAATTGGTACCGGGGCGAGTGACCTCTACTTCAACATAGTCAAGGACAGCATTGATGGGGACCTTCTTCTTGCGTAAGATGACGGTAAGCTCATCAACATCAAATTGAGCGGCTAACGCATCAGCCAAATGATCGGCAAGGGTCTCTATTAAATGATACTTCCGTTTGGTGACCATATCTTTTACGACAGCATAAACCAATTGGTAATCGACAGCCTTATGTAGCGTATCTTCAGAAGAACACCGGGAAAAAGGATAATTAATCTTTACATCAACTTCAAATCGTCCACCCAATTCCTTCTCGAAATCCTGGACACCGTGATAGCCATAAAAGACCAAATTCTTTATCGTTAATATTCCCATAGCATAGAAATTTACTTAGCTAATGTAAAATTACAAATGGCTTTCCTGATTGACCCGTAATTAGCCAAGAAAAAGACTAAATATATTTAGAGTTTTAAATTTGTTGTGGACGAGTCTTGCGATCTATTCGAGTGAGGTGAGACCTTTTCGGATAGCATATTTTGTCAATTCAGGGATTGAATTGAGCTTAAGCTTGGCTTTGATCTTAATCCGATGGGCTTCAATGGTTTTAACACTGACAAATAAGATATCTGCAATTTCCTGAGTTGGTTTGCCTTCGGCTATAAGCTGGAGAACTTCGCGTTCACGGCTTGATAACTCGGCAACCTCTTCATCCTCACCGACCAATTTGCCCACATAATCATTCAATACTGTGGTGGAGATCTCCTCGCTGATATAGTAACGGTCAAAGAGAACCTCACGAACAGCCTTGATGAGTTCACTACCGGCGCAATCTTTTAAGAGATACCCTTTGGCACCAGCTTAGAGCATTCCAGTAACAAAATGTCGATCAGAGTGCATAGATAAAGCGATGATCTTGATATCAGGGAATTCATGCATGATTTGACGGGTTGCTTCAATGCCATTGAGTTCCGGCATAGCAATGTCCATGATGATGACATCCACTTTTTCTTTCTGAACCAGCTTGGTCACCTCACGACCGTTCTCTGCCTGAGCGATGACATTGAATTCCAATTCGGCATTCAAGATTGAGAGTAGACCTTCCCTGAAAAGGGTGTGATCGTCAGCTAATATGATATTTACGGCCATTAAAAACCATCCAATGATACTGGTATGTTTAAGGTCACCAGTGTTCCTGTTGCATTATCGGACTGAATGTCCAGGACACCCCCAAGATACTCAAGTCGCTCCTTTATACTAAATAAACCGAATGAGTCATTCTTCCGATTTTGAGGAGCAAGTATTGCCGTATCAAATCCTTGCCCGTGGTCCTGGATCTGTACGACAAAACTATTACGTGAAGCATTGACAAATACCTCTATAGTTTCTGTTTGAGCTTATTTAATAATGTTTTTTAATATCTCATCAGTAGAGCGGAATAAAATAATTGCTTGTTCATCTCGGAGCTCAACTTGATCAATATTGTGCTCATAACGAGTAATGATACCCGTCTCTTCTGAGAATTTATCCAGGCGCCATTCAAGAGCCGTAATGAGGCCTAATTCATGTAATACCGGGGGACTCAATTCATAAGTGAGTGATCTGGTCTGTTTGACGGCACCACTAATATCTCTTTCAATGGCCTGAAGTTTCTCTCGGAGCTCTCCCTCTTCCAAATCATTGAGGACGCTGGTCATTTTAATCTTGGCCATGGCCAGATTCTGGCCAAGGTGATCATGTAGGATGATAGCCAAGTTCCTGCGCTCTGCTTCTTCGGCAAGAACCAGATCTGAGGAATGCTGTTTGAGCATGTTTTGGTATTCCCAGATCTCTGCTTCTATTTTTTTCCGCTCGGAAATATCCCTAGCAATGATCTGTACAGCGTTTTCGCCTTGATATTCAATGGGGATAGCGGAGACTTCAACCGGTAACAATTGACCATTTTCTCTTTCGTAGACATCTTCAATGGTGAACTGCTCTTCATCCGTGAT
>CAZOBQ010000195.1:0-3281 GCA_964578155.1 uncultured Lentisphaeria bacterium | reverse complement strand
CACCCAACAATATTGGAAGAATCTGACGTCCTGAGTGAAAACTCAACTCAGGGTGATCCTTGATGTAGAGAAATGTTGATGATCCACCATCAAAATTGACAACGTTTAGGCTCCCGGTAAAGATACCAGTCTCTAGTAAAACCTGCCCCAGTTCTTCCAGAGTCATCCCTGCGCCCAGCATGGTCTTTCTCACAACAATTACATAATGTTCTGTTTCATTTACTGTGGCAAAAGCTGTACGGGCGTGTTGTCCCATACCGTTAATAGATGCTCGAATATCCTCCATGCTGATTTGGCTGTCTCGAATGATCTGTGGGCCGGTTTGTACGATTAAATCGTAGCCCTGAGCCTGGTCTAATTCATTCAATCCAAAATAGCCAGCTCGATCCTCATCGTAATTGTAGGTAAAAAGAGTCGTTAGTTGTTTGTCTCCCTCCATCATTTCAGCATAGACAGAGTCCTGTATCTTCAGGTAACCCGCGTGCAAAAAGGAAAAGTTCGTAGGGAAGCCAGGTGCAGGAGAATCATAGTCAAAATAGGATCCATTGACTGCTAAAGAATAAGCTCTGTTTTTAGCAATATCCTCTAACGATTTGACTGGTTTCTGTAAGAACTCATACGACGATATCTCGGGAATCTTCACAATGGTCATATTGTGGTTATTTAGCGTGTAAATTGTTAGCTCACCTGACTCTTGCATCTGAATAGCAGGTGCCGGACTTTCTGATTTGGTACTTTGAAGATTACTACATGATAAGAATATGAAAACCAGAAAGATTGTCAAAAAAAAAGTAGTAATTTTCATGTGATACTCCAGATAAAGGTCAAGTTAAGCTCAACATGGGTTGATGATACGATCATAGGTATACATGACCTCAACGTTCATAGCCATATTACCCAATTCACCGATCAATAGATTTTTACTTAAGCCATAATGATCCAGGCATGTGCCGCAGCTTACGATTTTAGCTCCTTTGGATTCCAGAATTCTGAGGTAATCCAGAGCCTTTCCTTCATGAGTTGTGAGCATCACACCACTACTAATACACCCAATGACATCGACCTGTTGCTCAGATGCTGCCAGGTTCTTCAGAAATGCAATGAGTAGCTTTTTGCCCAAACTTCTCTCATCTGCACCAATCTTATCAGATTTTAAATACAAAAGATTCATAGGTTCTCACTAATATTTTTTTTCACCAACCCCAAGATAATCATCAATCTGGTGAGCTACTTCTTTGATCAATTTAGTGCGTTCACGATGCTCTAAAAATGCACTTTTAAACCCACTGATGATGAAATCCTTAAAATCCAGCATGTTGAAGTTAAATGTCTCATGAGCGAGCATGTATTCATCTACAAGGGAAACACCGCTAATGAGCCGATTGTCCGTATTAAGCGAAATCCTCAAACCGTAGTCATGATAAAATTTCACCGGGTGATTTTCGATCTTATTCAGTGATCCAGTCTGGTAGTTACTGGTGAGACAAACCTCAAGACAAATACGATGATCATTAATATAATTCATAAGATCACCATCTTCCCGTAAGCGTGTACCATGCCCAATTCGGTTGGCACCGCAATAATGGATAGCCTGATGGATGGATGCTGGCCCGTAGGATTCACCGGCGTGGAGAGTTACATTCACATTGTTATTTCGAATTAAATAAAAAGCCTCAAGATGATCTTTGGCGGGAAAATTTTCCTCTGCGCCTGCCAGATCATATCCAATAACGCCACGATACTTATAGGCGATGGCGAGTTCTGCCAACTGAATAGAAGATTCGATGGAAAAATTTCGAATTCCACAGATGATCACACCTGTACTGATGTTGAATTCTTTTTCAGCCTCATGCAATCCAGCAATAACAGCATCAAGTGACTCCATGGGAGTCATACCACGATCCTGATGTAGAATTGGAGAGTACCTTACCTCAAGGTGTCTCACATTTTCTTCAGTTGCATCCTGAGCAAGTTCAAATGCCGTCCTTTTTAGTGCTTCAGGGGTTTGTAGGACAGCTAGAGTGATTTGGAATTTTTCAATATATTCCTCAAGGCTCTTAACCCGATCCTGAACCGTGACAGCTTTGATCAACTGATCACGATCTGTAGATGGTAATTCAACTTTATCCTTTTTAGCTAAATCAAGAATGGTATCAACTCGCAGGGAACCATCTAAATGGCAGTGGAGCTCAGGTTTAGGGAGCTCTAACAGAAAATCTCTCCTCACCGGTTTCATCAATTTACTCCAGGTTCTGTTTTGTCAGTTTTTAGCGTCGTAATAAACCAAATTGCGATAGCGATCACAAGAATAGGTCCCAGCCATCCAAATCCACTAAAATTTGGCCACCAATCTTTATCAGCCGTAAGGAATATTGGCAATGCTACCAAAATACCCATAATGGCCTCTCCGGTAATCAAACCTGCAGCGAGAAGGAGTCCCTTTTTGCGAGTAGTGTCTGTGGCACCCATTTTATCGCCAAAATGTGCCAGCATTCCACCAATAAATATTGGAGTCGTGAGCGAGATTGGTAAATATATACCTACTGCTACTGCAAGAATGGGAATTCTGAAATCAGAACCATTTCTTTCCTGTCTGATATCTAAGGCAATAATGATAACGCCAATAATCGCCCCAGCTATTACCATGTCCCATGGCAAATTCCCTTGAAAGACACCTTCGGCGACAGCCTTCATCAGGGTTGCCTGTGGTGCAGAAAGTGTGGGAGAGCCTATTGTATAGGCTGTATGAAGAATATCCAAGACAACACCGAGGACGATGGCGGCACTCAGGACACCAATGACTTGCATGACCTGTTGTTTCCAGGGTGTTGCACCGACAATATGCCCTGTTTTCAGATCTTGAAGGTTATCACCGCCAATTGCGGCTGCATTACAGACAACTGCACCGACCATAATCGCTGCTGCAGCACCTTGCAGTGATCCAGAGCCAAGAATAGCCAGGAGCAGCAGAGAGGCAAATAAAACCGTTGCCACCGTTACACCTGAAATTGGATTATTCGATGACCCAACCACACCAGCCATATATGCTGCTACAGCTGAGAAGAAGAATCCAAACACCATCATGATAATTGTGATTAAGACCGCTAACTGTGCCGTGGGAAGAATATCGTTGTAGATCATGAAAACAGGTATCATAAGTACTAGGAGAGCAATACCCACATACTTAATAGGGATATCGTTTTCCTCACGAATTGGAGCTTCACCATTTTTAATGGCACTGTAGGTCTTCAGGCTTGCCTGGATACCAATCATGAGTGGTT
>CAZOBQ010000194.1:0-3305 GCA_964578155.1 uncultured Lentisphaeria bacterium | reverse complement strand
AGATTAATGCCAAATAGGAGATACTCGCAGTAGTAAAAACTGCAAAATGCCAGCGACCGGAAGGCGTTGCTAGAACTCGCATCATTAGAGGTAGTAGAAAGAGAACCCAAAACCAGGTACTTAATAGATCAATAACAGATCGTCCCTGTTGATATTCTATAAATGGTAGATTTATGCTAGCAATGACCAAGAATGGGAGCGCCCATTTCACTGGGCTGAAAGGAATTACAAGCTGCTTGAGAAAATCAGGCAGAAAACGATAACAGAGGATGAGTACGATTGCAGCATTAGGTACTTTTGGAATTATCTGAAGCGAGTATCCGATAACCGGGTTCATCATCTCCATCCACACATAACCCATGAATATTGCGAAAGCAGGATGATTCCACATTCTAAACGTATCAATATTCAGCAGATCTGGTTCTCTATCATTCATCTATGTCTACCCGACTCAATGCCCCAGACAAATAACCCACTGAACGCATGAACCATATTTTTGATTTACGAAATTTTACAATAGATAAGAACATTAGCATGGAGATACCAAATATTCGAAGTGCGCTAAGTATGTAGTAGAGTCTAAGCTTGGTTGTGTTGGAATCATTTTTTCCATATATTTTCTTGGCATATAAATGAAATTTAACCGTGCTTTTTGTCTCTTTGTAATTGCTCTGTCTTGCTCCACCAGGGGCACTGTAATGTTCCAGCTCTGCATCACCAGCTATGTATAGTTCCCAATCACCGGCTATCATCCGGCTAAATATTTTATCTTCACCACCGTACTTGTTTATCACTTCAGGATGTTGGAAATTATTATATACTTCTGCTCTAACTGCAAAGGAACACCCTGACAAAAAATCCGTTTTCCCGATACCCTTAAAAGGCTGAAGCGCATTTAATTCCACAAATATACCCGAAGGCGAAATACTGCCTGGTGCATAATCACCATCATATATGCCCAGGCGTTGGAACCACTTCAAGCTAATCTCCGGCGCAAGCTCCGATATCCCCCATTGGTTCGTAACATAGCCACTGACCGCACCGATGGTCTTGGCCTCATCAGCCAGAAATACTTTAAGGACTTGCTCAATAAAATCAGGCCTAAGATAAGTGTCATCATCTAAATGTAAAATGATCTCACCTTTCGCTGCACGAACTCCCATATTTCTCTGGTAGGTCAGCTGCATGACATCTGACTTTATTAGATCAGTTCTCAAACCCTGTGGCAGAGTATAGTCAATCGTGTCTGGAGTTGAATCAACAATGAGAACCTCAATCGGCAACACTGTTTGCTTGGATACAGACTCCAGTAAGTCTTCAACCCACTTCTGACGACGATAAGTACAAATAATTACAGAGACTGAATTCAACTGGACTATCCTTTCATGCCGTAATCATTAATACAGGAAATAAAATATTCCAGATTTTTCCCCACGATGTGATCCAGGGAAAAATTGGCAACCACATGTTCCCTGGCCTTCATTCCAATCACATCCCTTAAACTTCTGTTATTTAACAATTGATCTACTTGTTTTGCGATATCATCAGGGCTATGCGGATCACAGAGGAGCCCGGTCTTCCCATGTTCAATGATCTCATATCCTGGACCAATTGTGCTATATATAACAGGTTTACCCGTCGCCATAGCTTCTAAAATCACCACGCTAAAGGCCTCCCGATGTGAGGGAAAAATACATAAAGTTGCATTTTGGAATAAGCTTAATATCTTCGCTGAATCCAAGAACCCGGTATGCACTAGAGACTCCCTGACAGCATCAGGTAATAACTTTTTTAACTCATCAATCATAGACCCTGAATCACCATATTCTGAGTCTCGACCCGCTAATATCAGTTTGGCACTGGGAAATTTACTGGCAATTTGCGGCCACGCCTTCACCAGCTCAAGAACCCCTTTTTTCTCGGTGAGTCTACCAGCGAATACAACATTTAAATTTTTTTCTCGCTCTCCCTCTGCTGGCTGATATGTGTCAGTGTCAATTCCGTTATAAATCACGTTTATGGGTGTCTCAGAATTCAGTGCATTTAAATAGGTCTGCCGAGCTGCTTTTTCCACGCTGGTTCCAACGGCACAAATAAAATCAGCATGTTTCAAGGATTCTTCTTCTGATCTTATTGACCTTGGTAGGTTTTTTGGGTCAACCAATGGATCCAGTCCAACTTTCTGGGGGCTATGAATCCGTATGATTTTAGGAATTTTTATTGAACTATGTCTTAGCCATCCCTGGTAATCTGGAACTTCTAATAGCGACAATTTATTTCTACGATGTTCAGCCTTTATGAGCCTCATGAGGCGCCATCGGTTAAACTCCCAATCCCCCCTTGGAATATCAATATATGGGACAGCGATGACCTGCACTCTGTTGATATCTCTTCTTATCTTTTTGGTCAAATGTTTGTACACACCAAAGACAGTTACACGGTGGCCGTGTGCTACTAATTTCTCACCCAGGGTTTGGGTAAATGACCCAATACCGCCATTGGACGAGATTACGGGATACTCGTTGCAGACAAATCCAAAATGATAGCTTTTTTGAGTCAAAGCATAATCCTCAGATCAATAAGGTGGGATGTTTGGATCAGGAATGTGTTTACCTGATCTAGGTTTGGGGAACACATAATTTCTGGCATTCATAATCACTTGGAGAAATTGATGTCTTCTATTTCGACGAAGAAAAGATTTTCGGAGATAGCGTGAGAGAGAGGCTAGCTCACTCATTTCTTCATCAGATAATGTATCATCAGCAAGCCAATATTCATCCCAAAGTCTGGACGCCTTCATGGTTTGGAATACGGGGCTACCCTTTTTGACTAAACCAAGTGCATTCAGCGCTTTTATTCTATCCAGGGACCAGGTTTCTCCGGTAACTTCGCGAATATGATCCTGGGCAACTTTAAGTCCATTCGATTGCTGAACATTTTGCCTGGACAGGCTGATACCAGACGGAGTTAACCGAAAATACACCAGAATTTCAGGGATTTGAGCAACATAGTTTTGTCTTACTAGATAGGACCACATTTTGTAGTCTTGAGAGGTAAATGTTGTGTCGTATCCACCCATTTCTTCAAAGACATTTCGTTCAACACAGGCGGTACTATGAACCAATGGGCATCTTAAGAAAAGATACCATTTCATACTGCCAGCCGTCAAAGACGATATCACCTTATTGTCTTCAAGTACGTTTGAATCTTTATCAATTCGCTGGGCATAGGAGGCGCAGGCTCTCAGGTGTGGATTGGCAGCCAAGAAATCTAGCTGTTTCTCTATCCGATTAGGTAGAGAAATA
>CAZOBQ010000193.1:0-3365 GCA_964578155.1 uncultured Lentisphaeria bacterium | reverse complement strand
ATAGTATTTATGATTCATTATTTTTTGGTTCTAGTCTTTCTGGTTCCCTGGACTGCTATTGGAATTCTCATTGTACTCTTTGGAAAGTTGATTAATCCCGGTGGCCAAATCTCCCACCAGGCTGGTAGGATTTGGGGCCTGGGTATTCTTGTAGTTTCCAAGATGAAGATAGAGGTAACGGGGTTGGATAAGATTGACCCGAAGACCCAATACATTTTTCTTGGGAATCATACCTCGGCCTTTGACATCCCAGCTGTTTATTGGGGTATCGAGAATAAACTGGGTATGTTGGCTAAAAAGCAGTTGAAATATGTTCCTTTTTTTGGATGGGCAATGTGGGCAGCAGGACATTTTTTCGTTGACCGCAACAACCATCGAAAGGCAGTAGCGGTCATGGATCAGGTTGCAATTCAGCTCTCTAAGAATAAAGATCATTCCCTAATGGTCTTTCCTGAGGGAACTCGCAGTTTAGATGGTCAGCTACAACGATTTAAAAAGGGTGCCTTTATCCTGGCATTGGATACGGGTATTCCGGTGGTTCCGCTGGTAATTAACGGAGCATTTGCAGCAAAGACAAAGCATGGAAATAGCATTCATGCAACAAACATTAAAATCTCAATTCTTGCTCCAATAGATCCTTCCAAGTATAGTCATGCAGGTCGCCAAGGGTTTGTGGATGATGTGCATAAGCTTTATGAAGAACATTACATAGCACCGTAACTCTCATTCCAACCCAATCATTTTTTAAAAAAGTAAAATATATCTTCTCCAATTGATGATGGGCATTTATCTTCGCCCAACCAACGAGGACAATAGGATGTATATGAACGGAGATGCTGTCCGGCAATTAAATATTGCTGAGACGTTTCACTGGAAGTGGCGACAATTAGAAGAAGACATGGTTACCTGGTGGCTTCAACTGTCAGAGCAGCAAACACAGTTGAAGACTACTGAGAACGCACGCTTGATAGTAATTGATGCTGGAAGTCTAAACGACGGACCAGGACCTGACATATTAAATTCTTATCTAATTCTCGATGACCTGGAATTAACCGGGCCTATTGAAATGCACAAAAATAGTGCAGACTGGTATCATCATCAACACCATGGTGACCCTGCCTATAATAATGTGATTCTACATGTGGTGATGGAGCTAGGGATAGCCCCTGACATACCAACAATGATCCTTCCAAAATCCTCACTCGGCGGGAAATTTTGTCCTGCCCGACGACCTGTTTCAAAATACGAACTGAAGCAGATGGCTGAGGTTCGATTCAGCGAGAAGGTAAATCATCTGAAGCAACTCGCAGATAATGAATTAGGGCTAAGTCCTCTGCTGCTAGGTCTATTTGAAATACTGCTCTCAGGACCACAACGAATGAACCATCTACAGGAGCTTGCCGTTTACCTGGGTTTGAGGGCTTGGCCCCATGTGAGGGAATGGAGGGGAAGTAGACAAACTTTTCAGCAGAGTCAGATGTTAAGTGGCAGGCAGGAGAAGATATTGGCAAATGCAGCCTTCTTTGATCCAGGAAAATGGAGAACAATATATTACATCTCGTGGAGAGAATGGGATCAGTACATGGATCTTATGAATAGCTTAGGTATTTCTGCTAATCAAACCAGAGAATGGGTCGTAAATATTTTGGCTCCATTTAAAGGAGGTCTTGGTGGGTTTACTCTCTGGCAAGATCTGAGAACTTTCAGATCCTATGGCCATGAAAAACGACTGCTCATTGACCTTGGCTTAGGAGATATTGATACTATATCTATTCAGCAAGGAGTTCTTCAATGGAAGAAAACGTACTGTGCAGCAGGAAACTGCTCTGTCTGTCCTTTAGTGCGCTCCTATTAGCCCTTAACCTAGTTTGATTAAATTACAGGATGATATAAAAGTTATAAGGGCTTGATTCTGAGCTTGTTATCAAATAATCCTGATGATATCTTCTTCACCATATGAATTTTAAAACCTTAAGTCGATATATCATATCAATTAGTTTTATATACCTATTCTTTGGCTCTGGGATTGCAGCTGAAAGTAATCGCTTTCCTGGCTTTGTGAGTTTGGGCCAACTGATTCAGCCTGTAGTGGATCTGCAAGATGATGATTTCCTATTAGAGTATTTCCTGCAGGAGGCAAAACGCTATTATGCAGATGCACGGCTCATGATTGTCGCCAAGGATACATTGGGAGTTCAGTTTGAGGTCGAACGGCTTGTGGCAACCCTGGCAGCCATTGAGGAGTTGGATGAACCTATTCCTGAAGAGATTCGAGAAACAGTAAGTGGCTTGAGCGAATTGGCCTCCACGGATTTTGAAGGGTTCATCAGTACTGAGCTACAAGATCTGCTAGGACAGCCCTCACTTAAGGATCAGCTGTCTAGTATGAGCGATCTGTTAGATTCGCTTGACGCCGATGCAAATTTTGTTGTCGTTGATGATCGTGACGGTCATTTACCCCTGATACTTAATAGCCGCGTCAATACTATGATCAAACTGCTCAATGAGAGAAAACATAAAGAATTTCAAGTCTGGTTAGATCGCTATGCTTTATATGCGACAACAATTAGACCCATTTTGGCATCTTATGGCATTCCCGAAGAATTGATCTACCTAGCTATGATAGAGTCAGGATTGAACACAAAGGCATATTCATATGCCCATGCTGTTGGTCCATGGCAATTCATTTCAGCTACGGGGAAACGATACGGTTTGAAGCGTAATTGGTGGGTTGACGAGCGTCGAGATATTGTCAAATCGACCCATGCTGGAGCACAATATTTAAAAGATCTGTATGATGAATTCGATGATTGGTATCTGGCTATGGCTTCATACAACACAGGAGAGGCACGAGTTCGGAGAACAATTAGGAGAGAAGGCCACAGAGACTATTGGCGGATGATCTCTCTTCCGCGACAGACCAGAAATTATGTAGCAACTGTGTTAGCTGCTGCCATTATATGTCGTGATCCTGAAAATTACGGATTCCACATCAAGGAACTGGAAGACTGGGAGTATGAGGTAATCGAAATCCCCAGGAGTTTAGATGTAGATAAAATAGCAAGAGCATTAAAAGTTGACTATCAGCAGCTAAAAACTTTTAATCCTGAATTACGCCAAGGAGTTACCCCACCACAAAAGACGCCATATTCGCTTAGAGTGCCACCCGGTAAAGCCAGTATTGACGGTAAGACGCTAGCTGCAATTCCAACCTCTGATAAGATTGACTATCAGGTTCATTATGTCCGCCGTGGTGAAACTTTATCTGTTATTGCTAGCCGATATGGTATCTCGCTTTCAAAATTGATCAGAGCCAACAAGATTAAAAATAGTAATCGCTTATCGGTTGGACAAAAGTTGATCAT
>CAZOBQ010000192.1:0-3415 GCA_964578155.1 uncultured Lentisphaeria bacterium | reverse complement strand
TCAGATCGTACTTAAGAACAATAGAACCATCCAGGCCCATTTCGAACTTTCCGTCGACAAAAAGATTGTATCTGTCCTGGTATTTTTTCTGTTGAGTGATGGCTGTGATTTTTGGCATGATAAAAAAAGGCTTCCCGTTTTTATTGGAAAGCCTTTGTTATGTTATTCCTAGGAAAGTTTACTTGTCAGTTTCAGGATCAGTTTCTGCTTCAGCCTCATCCATACCAAGGAATTGTTTGACTTCACCAACCAGTTTTTCTAAGAGATCGGGATTATCTGCAAAGAAGACCTTTACATTTTCCTTACCCTGTCCAAGTCGATCTTCCCCATAGCTGAACCATGAACCACTTTTTTGTACCAGATTTGCCTTTAAAGCAAGATCAAGAATATCACCCTCGAATGAGAAACCTGTTCCAAACATGATATCCAGCTCTGTCTCGCGGAATGGTGGGGCCATCTTGTTCTTGACGACTTTAACCCTGACTCGGTTTCCAATATTGTCCTGACCGTCCTTTAAGGCACCAATACGACGAATATCCATCCGTACTGAGGCATAAAATTTGAGCGCACGACCGCCTGTGGTTGTTTCAGGACTACCAAACATGACACCGATCTTCATGCGAATCTGATTGATAAAAATAACTGCTGTATTTGACTTAGAGACTGAGCCTGTCAATTTCCTGAGAGCCTGTGACATTAGGCGGGCATGTAAACCCATGTGACTGTCACCCATCTCTCCTTCTAATTCTGCTCGGGGAACAAGGGCAGCAACTGAATCAATCACAATTACATCCAAAGCGTTACTGCGAACAAGGGTTTCAGTGATCTCTAAAGCCTGCTCGCCGGAATCAGGCTGAGAGATAAGCAAATTCTTGATGTCTACCCCTAATTGGCCAGCATATTTAGGATCTAGGGCATGTTCTGCGTCAACAAAGGCCGCATAACCTCCAGCCTTTTGAGCATTGGCCACAATATGTAAGGCTAATGTTGTTTTTCCGGAAGATTCTGGACCATAGATCTCAATGATTCGACCTCTTGGTACTCCGCCTACTCCGAGAGCAGCATCAAGGGAAAGTGCACCAGTTGAAATGGCATCAACCTGCCTATTAATCTGATCTTCGCCAAGACGCATCACTGCACCAGAACCAAATTGACGTTCAATTTGCGAAACTGCTAATTCTATAGCTTTGTCTTTATCTGTGGATTTATTCTGAGCAGCACTCATCACTGACCTCCCGTTTTCAATTTAAATGTCTTCAATTCTTCGTATATGGCACCTGTTGCTGTTAGGGTGCTTTGATACCACTTGATCTCATCTACTACAAAATCGGTTTCACGTACCTCTTTGGATAAGAAGTTATGAATAAACGTACTTTTGCGTGAGATGGATTTAACGCGACCAAGCGTAATATGTGGCTGAAACTTGCGATTATCAAGCTCATATCCCAGTTGTTTTACTACATCGTTCAAACCTGCTAACAAAGACGCTAAACCATTACCATAAGGCGCAGCTCCTACCCATAAGACTTTCGGATCATTCGCATGAGGGTAAATTCCTGTGTCTAAGGTCCCCATTCGAAATGACGAGTGCATAGAGATTTGTTCTTCAAAGCTTATAGCTTGTTCATCAATGACAGCAGGGTCTGCTTCCCCTAGAAAATTCAAGGTTATGTGAATATTCCCAGGCCTGACCCAGTTAATCCGATCATTTTTATCAATGAAGGTTTTTGAAAATTGAGCTAGGTAATTCCTAAGCGTTTCCGGTAGCGGTATGGCTAGAAATGTCCTAACTGTAGTCATACTATCTTCCCAGAGATAAACAATCGTGCCATATTCAGAGCAACATGTGCGCTTAAAACCTTGTTCATAATTCTTTCGGTACCAAATTGATACCTTTTGACGTGTTTACCCTGCTCATTTGCAACGCCAATATATACTGTTCCCACTGGTTTCTCTTCACTTCCGCCTGTAGGACCAGCAACACCCGAGACAGCAATAGCGTAGTCTGAACCACTTCGTTCTAATGTACCGGATAGCATCTCAGAAACTGTTTCTTCACTAACGGCTCCATGTACATCGAGAGTTGCTTGACTCACACCCAGCATAGACATTTTTGTGTCGTTGGCATAAGTAACATAGCCCGTATTGAAGTAGTCACTGCTACCGCTAATATCTGTGATCAAGCTAGCAATCAAACCGCCAGTACAGGATTCCGCAGTGGCAATAGTTGCATTCTTTAGTTTTAATTGATCACCCACAACTGATGCAAGCAAATCTCCGTCCCTACCATATACGTTTTCAGGCAGCAAAGCTTGTACTCTAGAATAAACCTCATCCAGCTTCTTACTATTTTGTCCAGCATATTCAGAGTCAAAAGAGACCCGAATACTAACGATGAAATGCTTGGGCAGGTAAGCGACCTTCACGCCTTCATATTCATCGAGAATTGGTTTGGTCAACTCATAGAGCTGTGACTCAGGTATTCCCTGGGCATGAATGTCCGCATGCTCAGTTATGGCTCCTGTTAATTCACTCAGTATAGGAACGATCTCTTCAGTCGTGATGGCCCGCATCTCACGAGGAACACCGGGCATGACAAAAAGGTGAGATCCTTCATGTTCAAAATGCATTCCCTGAGCGGTACCCACTGAATTTTTAAGGATCTTGGCATTCTCAGGATATTCGGCCTGGGATTCATTTGACTTGGCAAATTTAAAGCCTCGCCTTGCAAAGCGTTCTTTCAGTTTTTCCAAAAGCTCAGGATAGGTCTTCAGCCCAACGTCAAAATACTCACACAAGGCCACTTTAGTGATATCATCATGGGTTGGTCCCAATCCACCGGTAATGGTGACCACATCAGCTTCACTAAGGCTCCAATTCAAAGCCTTCGTGATATTTTCATTTACATCACCGATGATCAGCTTCTTGGAAACTATGATTCCTAAATCAGCTAATTGTTGTGAAATAAAGGCATTGTTTGAATCAATTGTCTTACCTGAGAGTAATTCATCGCCTATGGAGATAGTGATCGCGTTAAGCATGGTCATAGAATTGCTGAAACTCCTTGAATAATGAAAAATGTAAGTATACCGGCCAAAATATCATCCAGCATAATTCCTAAACCACCATGTAAATTTTGAGCTTTGTCAATGAGCCATGGTTTCCAGATATCAAAGATCCGAAATAGAATAAATGCAGCCAGCCAGTAGCCCCAATGAGCTGGGATGGCTACCAGTGCTATCCACATACCAACCAATTCATCAATGACAATCTCACCAGGATCCTCTACTCCCATGGATTTCTCCACAATTGAGGAAGCAATGGTTCCCAAGACAGCGAGAACTGAGATAAGCGCCAAAGTAAGCAAATGGTTTTCATTAACAAACGTGCCCCAAATAAAAGCCAAAGGCAGGGT
>CAZOBQ010000191.1:0-3465 GCA_964578155.1 uncultured Lentisphaeria bacterium | reverse complement strand
GCAGTCACTCCACCAGTGGGGACATGTATAAACGTTGCATCTGCTATATCAGGATTGGGGATCGGCTCGATATTTAAAGGGGCAGCACCCTTTTTGCTCGCTAATGTAATTACTCTGATATTGATCAGCATCTTCCCAGCTTTAACGCTGTGGATCCCATCTCTGTTTATGAATTAATAGAAACATATTTACTAGTAACCTAACGAAATCCTTCTGGGTACAAACGAAATCCTTCCGGGTGGAGTCTTTATGAAGCGAATCGGAATTGTTGGTTTAGGGGACATGGGATCGGGAATGTCGGTTAACCTGCTAAAAGCAGGTTATTCACTGACCGGTTTTGATGTCAATACAGCGCGAGGTCAGGCATTTGCCGATCTTGGTGGTACACTGGCTGGAAGTAGTCAAGAGGTGGGCCAAAACTCAGACCTGGTCTTTGTCATGGTCTTGAATGGCGCCCAGGCCTATGAAGTCATATGTGGGGAAAGTGGTTTATTAAAGGGTCTGCAGACTGGTACCACCATCGTGGTTTCGGCAACCATCGATCCTGAGGAAGCCAAAGCTCTGATCGATCCTGTCGCACAAGCAGGAGTCAATTTGGTTGATTCCCCCGTAAGTGGTGGAAAATCTGGAGCAGATGGCGGAAATTTAACCCTCATGACCGCAGCACCCATTGTTGTTTACAACGAGATACACCCCGTTCTGGAAGCTATCGGTGGTAACATCTTCCATGTGGGAGAAACTATCGGCATGGGTCAGACTATCAAAGCATCGCTCCAAGCATTTATTGGATCTACTTTTACAGCCATTTTTGAAGCCCTGGTACTGGGAGTTAAAGCTGGTGCAAAACCAGAAACACTCTATGAAGTGTTTGCTTCAAGTGGTGTTTCCAGTCCACTGTTCAAAAATTGCGCTCAACTCATTATGAATCGTGAGTTTGTTGGTACCGGTAGCCATATCGGAACCATGTATAAAGACCTGGGGATCTCAATGAAGATGGCCAAGGATAACGGGGTTGCCATGTTTACCACCGCAGCAGCCTATGAATTATTCCGCTCAGGTATATCCCTCTTCCCGGAAGAGGATAATTGGGCAATTATCAAGTTGTTGGAGCAGATCGCTGGAACTGAAGTAAAATTTGAAGAGAAGAGGTAGTATTATGAAATTAGGCGTAATAACAGATGGTATAAGTAGAGACCTGGAATACTCATTAAAAGTAATGAATGAGACCGGATTGAAACATGCTGAATTGCAATTTGTTTGGGACAAGGAAATTGGGGATCAAACACCAGAGGAAATTCAAAAGATCAAGGAACTTATCACCAAATACGATGTGTCAGTTCCATGTATAACGCGACACAACTTTGTCGGCATGCTGGTCATGCAAACTGAAACGTCAGATGAAGCGTATCAGAAACATTTTAATGGCTTGAAACGGTGTATTAAAATTGCCAAAGAATTGGGTACAGATACGGTGCGTATTATGAGTTTCAGAAAAGAAATGATCATTTTTGGTGAAAATGGTGCTGAAAAGTGGGTAGCAAGCACTGGAGCTTGGGAAAAAATGCTTAAACTACTGGAAGGTCCCATCCAACTCGCTGAAGATGAAGGCATAACCCTGGCAGTGGAAACCGGAAATAATGCCATGATTACTTCAGGGTGGCTTGGTAGAAAGCTCATTGACGATCTAGGAACAAAAAATCTTAAGATTATCTGGGATATCCCAAACACATTATACTGCACTGAGGTGCCCTATCCAGATGCCTATGAGGAAATCAAAGATTATCTCAGTCATATTCATATCAAAGACTGTATATCCGACATCTCCCGTGCTAGCGTAAAATTTTGCCCTTGGGGTGAAGGCGATATGGCACCGTATCTGGAACCAATTGCAAACGCCTTGAAACGGGACAATTACCAGGGTGTGATTTCCATGGAATCAGTGTATCATCCAGACGGTGGATCCTATGAAGATGGATTCAGGGAATGCCTGCCCATGGCGAAAAAACTTTTCGGTGATTAATTTATACTGAGAAGTATTGTGATTACTAAAAGGGGCTGATTATTCAGTCCCTTTTTACTATAACTCAGGAGGATGGACAAATCAAACGGAGGCTGTGCTTGTCGAAGCCATTTCTCCATATTGACAAGGAGCGGTCATTTCGGCAGGCTCAATGTCCTTTATCATTAAGAAAGTCTTCATCAGAGACACATTCAAACCCCGCTGCTTTCAGGGTTTGGGTAAATATCCCGTCTCCTTCAACAAGCGTCTTGGTAAATGATCCATTATATATCTGACCACACCCACAGGCCGGACTGCGACTTTTAAGAATGGCCAGAGTAACCTTCTCTGAAATACCTTTATCACGACAGAATTCTGAGCCTTTGATAAACTGGGATGTTACATCTACCCCATTCTCACGTAACACTTGATCACCCTTAACCTCAGCAGGAGGTCTGGGTGTGGGGAGTCCGCCTTCAACTTCTGGACAAACAGAAATCAACTGCTTATCTCTTATGCGATCTATAAGTTCGGTCTGCTCGCTACTTTTGCCATCATAACGGCAGGCTTCACCTAGCAGGCAGGCAGAAATAAGAACTGGCGCGGTCATCCAGTTACCTTTCTATCAATTCATAGCTATACAGATTGGAAGTTGCATCACAGACAATATAGATAATCCCATTGACAGAGCTATAAACCACTCCCTCGGCTTGTTCAATGTCAAAGTGATAGTCCGCTATCACCCCAGCGCTCCAGGACCATTCAAACAATCTTTGATCTTCATGGCTGACAATAAAATATTCGTCAATATTCCGACCAGGACAAATACCTGAGACATCAGTGGCAAAATCAAGCACCTTGGATGCTTGGGTAACTAGATTAGAATCAATATGAACGATGGCCGTAGGATTTGACTCAACTATAGTGTAAAAGTCATTCAAAACAGGTCGATAACAGAGTCCTTCGAATCCATTTTTTGTATCTGAAATCTGAAAATCAATATCTGTGCGGGATAGCTCATTTCCTACTGCAGAAAGATGAATTAGCTGACTCCGCCCTTCTTCAACAATCCAAATTGAGTTATCACGAGGGTCAAAGGCAACTCCCTCCAAATCATCGCCCCTAAATGGAAACGTAGTAACTAGATTCCCATCCATCTCCATCTTGTATACGAGATTATTCGGCGGATCGTTGACACAATATAAAAAGCCCTCAGACTCATCAAGTGACAAGCCTGAGGGTTCAGGTATATCTAGCTGAACAATATCGATCAAAGTAAGAGTCTCAGCTTTCTCTGATGGTAACGTCTCCTGTAGATCACAGGATGTAGTTATCAAGATCAGAAAAAGAACAAAGACTCGCACTTGTGACTCAATTATCCGTTGGTGGCACCTGGTGTTGGAGTGGTAAACGGAATCCAGATACCGCCACCATCAACAAATCGACCAAGGGAGATATCAGCCTGC
>CAZOBQ010000190.1:0-3496 GCA_964578155.1 uncultured Lentisphaeria bacterium | reverse complement strand
ATGTTTTGCACTAAATCTTTCTGTTATTTAAAGCCGATCGCGGTTCTTCCACTCAGGATACTCAGCTTCTCCCCGTGGTGATAGCGTATAGATCCCTTTACCTAGACGATCAAACCAGCCATACACATTATCATACAGAATGGTACGTGTTTTCGGTTCGGTCAATGTATCAGCGATAATCGAAGCTTTGGTTTCACCATGTTTATGCAAATAGTCGGCAATGGCCAGTGCCTTCTGTCGATAGGCAGTCATGATACCCCGCTGCATACTGCTGCCACCCATATTTGGATCACCAACACGATGCTGAAATTCTCCGAGCAATTTACGGGTCTGCTTTTTTATCTGTCGTGGTTTGTATTCACCCGGATCACACAATACATCAACATTGCCTATCCGTGCCTGAGGATCAATCACCAATAGACCGATGCCCAGCATTCGCAGCAACTTAACAATCCTTTTACGCTGTTTTTTCAATACGCTGATCCCTTTGGGAACACCAATATAGACGGTGTCTGTCATTTTCAGGCGATCAACAGCTTGTAATAATACCGTAAGGTTAAGTGATAACTTGAGCTCCACCACTACAATTGCTTCTTCCCCACGTACGGCGACAACATCGCAGTTTTGTACTTCACTTTTTACTTCATAGCCCTGTTGAACCAGATAGTCTTTTAGCGGAGGGTAAAGATCAACTTCTCTCATATTCTGTGAAAGTAACCCGGGAGCTGGAAACTAGCGAATGAGAAATCTCTTGTCGTAATATTTTGGCTATTGCTTTGGTCAAAAAAGCCCCAGACATAGGTCCAGGGCTTTCATTGCTAGCTGTGGTTCATCCTATTTTAAATAAACCATCTTGATGGTCTTCTTGTAGTCACCGGCAACGATCCGACAAAAATAGAGTCCTGAACTGGCTGGATCTCCATGCATGTCTGTTCCATTCCAGCGAATCTGATACCAACCGGCCGTCTGTCTTCCGGCAATCAGCGTATTGATCTCTCGACCATTTATGTCATAGAGAATCACAGACACTTCAGCTTCATCGGGCAATCCATACTTGATATTTGTGTAAGGATTAAATGGATTTGGATAGTTCTGATAAAGCATGAACTGGGTGGGCAACGCAACATCATCTGCAACAGATACTGCCGCAATTTCCATGAGTACCGGAACAACAATCTCTGCTTGCGTCGGGTCATTATGCTCAATCACAATATTCGCCTCATAACGGTCATCTAGATTTACAAGAGCATTAAAATCAACAGCTAATGCAAGATCAGCCCCGGCTTGAACCACACCCGTGCTTACAGGAATCATCAACCAGCGCATGATAGGTGCATCTGAGCGAATCCAACGCACTCCACCATTAAAGTATCCATGGTTGCCATTCGGGCTCATATCCAGGACTTCTGTGCCCGTGCCTTCGTTCAATGGCCAATATCCAGCCAATCCTTCCTCATCTCCAGTCAGTTCAGCATTCATACCAGCCTGAATATCTTCCTGACTCCTGGCGTAGTTCCAGAGACGGACTTCATCATATATCCCCGGGAAAGTACCACTACCATACGATGGACATTCCTCATATGCAGAATAACTGAAGTTGAGTGAGGAATAATTTGGTAAAATACTACCACTACCATGTTCACCATATCCATGATCCGCTGGCACCTCCACACCATTAAAATACATCTTTGCCTGAGAGGTCTGAGCATCATAGGTACAGGTAAGGAAGGTCCATTCTCCAATAGGTAAGAATACACTACTCAAGTAGCGCATGGGATTTCCTGCCGTTCCTACATCCCAGGAAATACTGCGGTCATCTTCCATCATAATGTCATAACCATCGTGGACACAGCAAGTCCACCCTTTATACAGAATAGATCGATAGTTATTATTTCCATCACAATCAGGATCTTCTGAAAGATAAAGCCACATGGAAACCGTGATTCCATCTACTGGATTTAGACTTTCGCTATTATTAATGTTCACAGACCCATCTATACCATTTAATTCCAAGCCATATTGATCATTCACAGCTTGTGAATGATCGTCAACTACCACATGGTAATTGAGAGAACTTGCACCAGTATTGGAGATGGTGACGTACTGGGTGTTCGTTTCACCATAATTCAATTCAACTGACAATTGATCAGGAGCAACCTGAATAACAGGTGGTTCAATTCCATAACCACGGACTGGTATTTCAAGAAGACCCTCATCTGGATCATCTGAATCAATAGTTATCAGCCCTGAATAAGTAGCGACTTCACTGGCCACAAAACTGATCCGTAACGTATCTGTTTCATTGTAGCTTATGGCATGCTTTGGTGTTGATATGGTAAATGCACTATTGTCAGAAGTCACACTATTAAGACGCAAACTATCCGTTCCCGTATTGCTAATAATAATGTTCCTATAGGTATCATTCCCAATGAATACCTCTCCATAATCAAGGGAATCCTGTCCGCCGGTGTATGATATACTCACCTGGTGAAAATCATTCCCTGAACCGACCCCCACATTCGGACTGTTAGCAACACTTACAATGAGGACACCATCATACAAATATCTATTTAGGTCTTCCGCAGGGATCAGAAATTCCTGAGTACTGAAATTATTAGTAGTTGGATTAATTGTGCCCACGAACGCATCCTCAATGTAAATATCAGCGTATTCACTTGTACTGTTGAAATCACCATCGACACCCACCGTTAAAAGAGCATCTTCAGTAGCATGAAAATTAAAATGTGGTGAAAGATGATGTTCTGTTACTGCGTTATACTCAAACCAATGTATGAGACTGGTCTCTTCATAAACGGACAGAGCATACTCTATGTCGGGTATACCAGTCACATTTAAATGCAGCGGAATATGTTCTTCTGATGCAAATGGATCATTAGTTCGAACGATAAGATCGCCGTGATAATCACCTCCAAACATGTCTGTAGCATCAAATGTAAGCTCCAGATTTGTGGTACTATCCACTGGGAGAGTACCAGCACTTTCAGACAAAAAGAGCCATTGTGGTTCCACGTCGGTTCTGGTGTATGAAAATCCACCACCACCCATACTCGTCCAACTGTGAAACATCAGATCATAGTACTTATCCTCTGAAATGAGGTGGAGTGATAGAGGTTGTCCCACCTGCGAGGGCGGTGGATATACTGCATCTCGCCAGACGCTGTAGTCCGATGGTTCTAGATCAGCAGACAGACCGTAAGACCACTCGGTGTCTCTTGGGGAGTCGTAATTATAATCACTTTCAGATTTTATATTAAAAAGACCTTGATCATCAGCTCTGGTAATCCAAACCTTCTCAGTTATACGATCCTGATTTTCAGGTAGTGTCCAGTCAACATAGTCTTCCTTGGCAAACATAACAGTGCCAGCACCAATTCCATCTAACTCGATCTCCCAGAACAGTTCACTTCCCCCAGTATTTGAAAAAGTAAGGGTCTGGATCTCACTTTCATTAGTAAATAACTCTGCATAAAACGTG
>CAZOBQ010000189.1:0-3497 GCA_964578155.1 uncultured Lentisphaeria bacterium | reverse complement strand
ATTTAAACTCGTTGCCAAGCCACCACGTGTTGGATCTCGCATAGCATGAATATTATTACTGACCTTTAACATGTCCTCAACCAGATGATTTAAACCAGCTGTATCACTTTTAACTGTGGATTGAAAAGACAGACCCTCACGACTGGTCATGACCGCCATTCCATGGTCTGCCAGTGTCCCAGACAGCAAGATTTTGTCACCCGGTTTAAGATTTGAAGCTGATATATGGACATCATCAGGAACAAAACCTATACCGGTAGTATTGATGAATAGCTTATCACAACTGCCTCTATTTACTACTTTTGTATCTCCAGCCACTATCTGGATCCCAGCAATCTTTGCGGCTTTTTCCATGGATAATGCAATTCGATGCAGGGTTTCGAAAGGCAGTCCTTCCTCAAGAATAAACCCAACACTTAGGAACTTTGGTTGAGCACCACTCATGGCAACGTCGTTGACTGTTCCGTTGATGGCCAGATCACCAATGTCCCCACCGGGAAAGAAAATCGGATCAACTACAAACGTATCTGTGCTAAATGCGATGCGACCACCAGGATTCTCTAGAATGGCCTGGTCTTCCATTTTTTCCAGAGTGGTGTTTGAAAATCGAGGTAGAAATATCTTCTCGATCATCTCACTGGATAGCTTACCACCAGCACCATGAGCGAGCTGGACCGTGGCATGACTTAAAATTGGGACGGGGCAGGAGAGGTTCTCAGGAAAATCCATATTTGTTCCTATTTCTTATTTTTACAACGAACCAAACGAAATCGACGAATGGTGTATGATAGATTTAGGTATAGTCATATTCGTCGCTTTTCCCAAAAATATCTGTGCTTATCTGTGCTTATCTGTGTTCATCCGTGGCTAAAAAGGTTTTATGAGTATTAATCTAATATTCGTTGGTATTTGTAATAAGCCGCACATGCACCCTCACTTGAAACCATAGTGGCACCCAGAGGACTTTGCGGTGTACACTCTTTTCCAAAGGCTGGACAATCATGTGGTTTTTTTAATCCTTGAAGAATCACACCACTGATACAAATCTCGGGTTCATCTGCGTGTATATCACCGACGTCAAATTTGAATTCAGCATCGTGAGCAGCGTATTTCTCGCTGATTTTGAAGCCGCTAACTGGAATTTCACCAATTCCTCTCCATTTTCGATCCGTTATGGCGAAAACATCCTGAATGATCGATTGTGCTGCCTGATTTCCACCTTCTTCAACTATACGGGTATAACAATTTTCGACGACATGGGTCCCTGCTTCCAATTGTTTAACGGTATGTAGAATTCCATCCAGAACATCCATGGGTTCGAATCCAGTGATCACGATAGGAACTTTATACTTTTCAGCAATGGGCGTGTATTCATCCCAACCCATGACTGTGCAAACATGGCCGGCTGCCAGATACCCTTGAACCCGATTACTTGGGGATGAGAGGAGAGCCTCCATGGCAGGTGGGACCAAAACATGACTCACCAATTCACTAAAGTTGCTTAAACCTTCTTTGGCTGCTTGAGCAATTGCCATGGCATTTCCCGGTGCGGTTGTTTCAAAACCGACAGCAAAGAAAACCACCTCTTTATCAGGGTTCTCTCGTGCTATCTTTAAGCTTTCCAGTGGGGAAAATACGGTTCGAACGTCACCACCTTCTGAGCGCACCATAAATAGATCCTTATGGCTACCCGGAACCCGCAGCATATCCCCAAAACTTGTAAAAATTACATCTGGACGACCAGCAATTTCAATGGCCCTATCGATAATTTCTAAGGGAGTTACACAGACGGGGCACCCTGGACCGTGAACGAGTTCGATCTCTTTGGGGAGAACCTGGTCAATCCCATTCCTAATAATCGAATGGGTCTGGCCTCCACAGATTTCCATGATGACCCAAGGTTGGGTAGTTACCGCGTGAATTTCATCCAGAATTTTTTTAGCTACAACGGGATCTCTGAATTCATCTAAATATTTCAATCGGGGCGCTCCAATTTATCAATCTCAATCCCATCTTTTTGGGCAGCATCAATGACCTCATCCCAAGCATCAAATGAACGTTTGGCTTCCTCTTCATTCAAAACTGAGAGCGCAAATCCAGCATGAACAATTGTGTATTCGCCAACCTCGATCTCAGGTACATATTCCAGACACGCTTTGCTTACTGATCCGGCAAAATCGATATTACCCATTTTGAGACCGTTTTCATCGAAAATTTCTAGGAGTTTACCGGGTATTGCTAGACACATATGTGGGTTCCTGAGTTTGTGGGTTCACTCTCAATCTACGCCAAAACATACTAAGTAGAAACTCAATATCGTACAGACGCGATGCATCGCGTCTCTATCTATATGACCGTCCAACCGCAATTTGCCCTAAGGCGATACCGCCATCATTTGTTGGAACTTGCTTGTGAGTAAATACTTCAAATTTCGCGTTTTCTAACTCGTCAATTAAGCCCTCAAATAAGAGCTTATTCTGAAAAACGCCCCCACTCAACACGATTTTATTCACACCATCGTGATCTCGCAGACGTTCAGCTACTTTCAGAAAAGATTTAATAAGACTATGATGAAACCACTGACTGAGGGACATGAGAGAATAGCCTGAGTGGATTCGTGAAACCAACTCTGTCATTATATGGGGAATTGAGATGAGATAGCGATCTTCAGGCTTAAGAATGTCGAAGATCGAGTGGTCATAACCGAGTTGATTGTTCGCTGCCTGCATAAATTCAATTGCCGCCTGGGCTTCATATCTAATTTCCTGCCGGCCACCTGAAATTGCTGCAACTGCATCAAAAAGTCGTCCACAGCTACTGGTTAAAGGTGAGTTGATATCTTTATCAATCATTTGTATGATGGAACTCGTGTCCTTGCCCCTCAACATGGGGATATCAGGAAGTATATTTCCATAATGATGATAGAGGTAACTTAAACCCGTACGCCAAGGCGCCTTAATAGCAGCTTCTCCACCGGGTAAAGGCATAGGATCAAAGGAAGCTTTTCGCTCAAAATTGGACATATCTCCAACCAGGAACTCTCCACCCCAAATAGTTCCGTCAGTCCCATATCCTGTCCCATCAAGGATGATACCTGTCACAGGTTCGTTGAGATCATTCTCAACCATGCAAGCAGCGAGGTGGGCGTGATGATGTTGAACCGCCAATGTGGGAAGGTCTTGTTCTTTTGCCCATTTGGTAGATAGATACTCAGGGTGAAGATCATGGACAATGAGCTCAGGTTCAATCTGGAAGATGCGCTTGATGTGATCGATGGTCATCTGAAAAAACTCATAAGCTTCCAGATTTTCCAAATCACCAATATGCTGACTCAGAAATACCTTCTCATCTTTTGAAAGCGCTATGGTATTCTTGAGTTCACCTCCTACAGCCAGAATCGTAGGGCCCTTCTCCTTCAGGAATATGGGTGTTGGGGCATAGCCTCTACTCCGCCTGACAGGTCGTATACTACCACCCATTTCGATGACAACAGAATC
>CAZOBQ010000188.1:0-3526 GCA_964578155.1 uncultured Lentisphaeria bacterium | reverse complement strand
TGTATTCATTCCAACGGATGTAATCCAAATGCAGGCCATCGATATCATAATTATTTACAATTTCCATTGCGACATCAACGGTGTAATCTCTGACCGCTTGCATACCCGGTGAAAGCGCGCTTAATTCAGCAGGCATGGGTGCATCACTGCCATCCCGACATACCCACTCTGGATGTTCCGTAGCAGGTGTTCCTGGTTCCTCTGAGGATGTATGAAATGTATTAAACCAAGCATGTAATTCCATTCCCCTGATGTGAGCTTGTTCGATAGCATAAGCCAAAGGATCATATCCGGGGTCACTTCCACCGGCGTACTTACCCCATGGTTCGAAGGATGAATTATAATATGCAGTTCCACCTTGACGTGCTTGCCATAAAACGGCGTTCATGTTAGCAGCTTTGTGCTCATCCATTATTTTTCGCACATTTGCCTTGTTTTGTTCAACAGTACTTCCCGCGCTAATGTGATCCCAAGTAATTACCCAGGTGGAACGAAATTCTTCATTATTACTTTGTGATATAAGAGATGCTGAGAAAGTAAATAAGACTAAAACTATAAGACGCCAACGCATGGTAATCTCCTTTATAAATTTTTGCTGCTGCAAGTTAAACAATACATTTTCACATGTAAGCATCTTTGGCTTAGGAATTATACTTTTCCGGTCAATGTGCTAGTCATCACATCTTATTTATGAGCAAAAAAAAGGCGAGGAAGACCTCGCCTTTTTCTAAGAATGTAAATAAGATTCTTATTTAAGCAGCATCATATTCTTAGCGCTTACAGCACCATTAAATGATATCTGATATACATAGAGACCAGAACTTAAATTTGAGCCATTAAATGTGGCAGTGTAACTACCGGCACTCATTTGCTCGTTAACCAATGTAGCTACTTCACGACCTTTTAGATCGAAAACCGTCAACTCAACCATTCCATCCTGATGAAGTTCATAAGCGATAGATGTAGAGGGGTTGAATGGGTTGGGGAAGTTCTGCATCAAGTCAAAAGACTTAGGCAATGTAATAGGTCTATCTGCAATACTACTGGGGTTATATACCCATGCAGTTACCATATTGTATCCAAAGTCAGCTACATATGCTGTATTTCCATCAGCACTCCATGCAACACCACGACCATTGAAAATACCACCTGCAGTTGAATCACCTTTTTGAATACCAAGGCCAAATTCTACTTCCTCAGTTGCTGTATTAAAAACCCAATACTGTGATCCATATCTTTCACTACTCCACTCACTCTGAGTGTTAGCAGCCCATAGATGTAATCCATCTGGAGAAAGTGAGACATCTTCTGGCCAGAAATTATCAACATGCTGTGTGATTGCGGTTGTCGTATCAGCAACAATTGTTGTATCTGTTCCTGAAATTGTAGTATCCATAGTAATAGTTAATGTAGTATCCATTATTCCGACTGGTTCAAAGTTACCAAAAGTACTTAATGAATCATGAGGAAATGTACCTGGGATATCACTGTGAAAATGACGAATACCTAAACCGTTCCACACGCCACCAAGATAGAGTTCTTTTCCATCGCCTGAGACGGCGAGAGCACGATTAAATGCGTAGTCATGTGAAGCTACGGCTGTACCTGTTTCAACAAGACTTGAATTAAGAATTTTAATTGGGTTACCTTTTCCAACAGTACCGATATAGATGTTACCGGCATCGTCGACAGCAGGTTTGGTTAGTGAACCAGTAACGTCTGGAAAATCATACATGGCCATACCCGTTCCATCAGTATGGTTTATCTTATACAGTTTACCTGAAACTGCATGTAGGATATTTCCATCGTTATCAGTTGCCATTCCTTTGGCAGATGATGTTAGAGTGTCAGTGGCAGCACCAATGGTCAACATAGAAATAGGTGAGAATGACAATGGAGTTCCATCAGGTTGTATAGCGAATACCTCGTATACATTTACCATTGAACCACTACCATCTGCATTCGCAACTGAATCTGTTACAAGTCCGTACATTCCGTACCAGATATTTCCGGCACCATCAACAGCTACGGCATGCATACCCCAGCTATTTGAAATCCCTTCATCTGGGAATTCAGCCACGATTTTGTCAAATTCCCAGCCTCCAAAAATAAAGCTGCTCAATGCCAAAATAGACATAAAAACTGTTAGCATTTTTCTCATTCGAGTTTCTCCTTTTATTTGTGTTTCAGTATTTATTCGCAATGTGCCTGGTATTATACTGCTACACACTGCTGATTGCACGTAAATTTTGGACATTAGTAAATATATTTTATTAACCTCTAATATCGACCTGGGTATAGCGCACCCGCTTCAACCATGTCGATTTTAATCAGGCGATTGGATTTTAGCTGATAAAGAAAATTATCATTCCCCCATGTCAGATCTTGAGTAGGTGGGGTAAGGACCGGATCATAAAATGGTGTTAATATTCCATCAGCTAACACAAGCACGGCCGAAGCTGAGTTTAAACCCATGTACAACTTACCATCATTTGAAAATGTTATAGCTGTAATTTGTGCTGAACCATATTCTGGGTAGTCTGCCAGATCTAAAACCAGTTCATTTGCGCCAAGCGTCGAACCGGTAATGGTATTCTTCCAGATCATAGATGGCTGATTTACTCCATCAATCTGATACGAGCCTGCAACATAAAGTTCATTTCCAAAGACTCTGATCGATTCAATCAAAAGAGAGTCATAATCTGCTACGGTTGAATTGCCAGAGTTACTCATATCAACACTTGAGATAGTCCCAAGGCTGGGGCCACTACTTTGGGCCTCTTTAACTGCTATAAATCCCAGTGAAGGACTCGCAAAATCTACATCCATTGTGGTTTTAGATGAAGGGAGCTGTACTATCACACTCGCATCTATCTGTTCAGTTGCCCGATTCATGGCATAGAGTAATACACCACCTGTCATAAACAGTCGATCAAGTCCACCATATTTAAATGAGGTTGAAGATACGGTTCTGGAGAAAAACATATCTTTTTTCAGACTGTCAGGTTCCACGCCAATAATTTTTACAGTCGGATTTCCAAAAGCTGTTACCCACAGGGTCTCAGTCTCATCACAGGCGATGGCATAGAGCAGGTCTAAATCATCAAAACCACCAATTTCAGCCACAGGAGATATCATTTCATAAAGGTTGTCATATATCCCAAAATGGAAAGCTCCCTGTACAGCAACCTGCACCTCAATTGAGTCTCCACTAATATTAGGAACCTGAACTCGGAGAGTGGTTTCGGTGGCACTCAATACATTTCCTGGAGACCCATTAAAAAAAACATTATTAAAATCTGATACTGGAGAAAAATTCTCTCCTACAATCTGAACGACACCCACACCACTAAAAGTCACATTATCAGCGCTAAAGTTGCTATCCGGAGAAACTGAGGTCACCACGGGTGTGTCGTTGCCAATCACACCTGACTCATAGATACTTTCCGGCTCTTCCTCACATGCCACGACCATTAAAATTAGAAGACCAAACGCTATTAAACTTTTTGATGTCATTTTTTCTCGT
>CAZOBQ010000187.1:0-3545 GCA_964578155.1 uncultured Lentisphaeria bacterium | reverse complement strand
ACCGGAAAGTACCTCTTTTTTTCAAGCGATCTTGTCCGAATTACTTTGGGGGCTTACATACGGCAGTGCTTTCCCAAAAGGGATGGACTTCTCAAATATCGTTAAGTCTTATGAATAGGTTAAACAATAGGCCGAGGAAACGTCTTGGATTTAGAACTCCCAATGATGTATTTTACGGGAAATAGTAAATTGCATTTACTAGTTGAATTCAGCGAACATAACAGGGGGCATATAATGAAAATATTTGCAAATCTCGAAAAATTACGACAGAAAAGCGATTGGTTAATGATCAGTAAAACCTTTTGGGTGATGGCATTTTATCTAGGAGTAGTCGCTAATCTTAGCGCCCAGGTACCTACGGTTGTTTCTACATTACCAGCAAAAAACGCTTTGGCTGTGGCACTTACGGATCCAATTACCGTTACATTTAGTTCTGATATGGACGCTGCCACGATTGATAAGACCAGCATGGTGATTATTGGCAATTACCAAGGAATAATTGCAGGCACGTATAGCACAGTTGGTGCCATTACTACCTTCACCCCAACCTCCCCGTACCTGGTTGGGGAAAAGATCAACGTAACATTGACGACAGCGGTGCAAGCAAGTGGTGGAGCAGCACAAGCCAGTGCATTTAGCTGGGAGTTTATGGCAAAAGTCAAGGGTGGATATGGTACGTTTGGTTCCCGAGCTACCTATGAAATTGGGGGTGGATATCAGGCCCAAGCTTTATATACTAGCGACCTTGATAATGATGGCGATATTGATTTGGCTGCGGTAAATGGAGGCTACGACAACGTTTCTATACTGCTTAATAATGGAGATGGCACATATGCTGCCAGCACCGAATATGAAGTTGGAGACGACCCCAGATCTGTCTTCATTTCTGATCTTGACGGTGACGGAAATAACGATCTGGCAGTTGCGAACTATTATGGCGATAGCGTCTCTGTACTTCTGAATACCGGTGATGGTACATTTACTCCTAAAGTCAGCTATTTTATTGACGGCTTGCCCAGTTCCGTCATTGCCTCCGATATTGATGGTGATGGCGACAACGATATACTGGTTGCGAATGCCACTGGTGGTGATATCTCAGTGTTGCTGAATAACGGAGATGGTACCTTTGCATCCAAAATCGACTACGACGGTGGTAGTTTTCCGCGTTCTGTCGTTGCTTCAGATATTGATAATGACGGTGATATCGATCTCGCTGTGGCGGACTATTATTTTGCCATAGTGTTACTGAATAATGGCGACGGCACTTTTGCAGATACAACTAGATATGAGGCTGGAGCCGGCACTATCGCTCTGACTGCATATGACGCGGATGGTGATGGTTACCAGGATCTTGCTGTAGTAAATAGTGCAGATCATAACGTTTCGGTGCTTATAAATAATGGTGATGGCACATATGGTACCAGTACAAATTATTCGACTGGAGATGATCCTCGAGCTATTTTTGCAGCTGATCTGGATGGCGACGGCGATTTCGATCTGGCTGTGTCAAGTGATGATGATTCTGGTATTTCAGTGCTGCTGAATAATGGTGACGCCACCTATGCTACACAAAGCACCTATTATATTGGGTATAGGTCCCATTCCGTTTTTGCCTGTGATGTTAACGGTAATGGATTCAATGATTTGGTTTCAGTGAATTATGGTGATCGTAACATTTCGGTGCTATTAAATGTAAAGCCCGGACCTGAGTTGGTCACTTCAGCGAATTCCGTTGAGTTTGATGCAGCTGTTATAAATAGCTACAATATTAAAAATCTAAAAGTATACAATCTTGGGGGCGTGAATACTCTTAAAGTGGATAGTATTACGTGTACAAATGCCGTTTTTAGTGCCTATGCAAACTCTTTTGAAATATATGCTGGGGATAGCCTGGAAATAGAGATTATTTTTAGACCAGTTACAATGGATTCAAGCGGTGGAACTCTCATTTTACACAGCAACGATACAGTGAATCCAGAATATTTAGTTGAAGTCTCTGGGAAGTGGCTGAACAGTGAGCCCCTTGCTTATCAGGATAATTTCACTATATCGGAAGATGAAGAAGCCGTATTTAACCTCGTTTTAAATGATACTGATATTGACGATCAGGACTTATTTATCAGCGAAATTATTGAATCTGGTCATGCAAATATTACAATCCATACTGATACAACAGTTATGTATGTCCCAGAAGAAAATTGGTCCGGAATGACAATATTTAAATATGCTGTAGCCGATGGTGGCGGTGGTTTCGACACATCATCAGTTATCGTCACTATCACGGCAGTTAACGATCCACCAATGATTACATCATCCGCGACTGACACAGCCACCGAGGGAGAAAGCTTTTCCTATACTATAACGGCTGTGGATGTTGAAGGGGACAATATAACTTTGGGTGCGAAAAATATACCAGACTGGTTGAGTGCTGATGGTTCTAGCCTCGTTGGTACCCCACAAAAGAATGACAGTACTTCTCTTGTGCGCGTATGGGCAGCAGATGCATCATTGGATACTTCATTTTTAGATGTGACCATTACTGTTAAATGGTTGAATACTGCTCCCATAATCACATCCCTAGATTCAGTAAATGCTACTGAAGATATTTATTTTAAATATCTGGCCACAGCAACAGATTCTGAAGATTCTACTTTAACATTTGTTTTTGATCAAATGCCATCCTGGCTGTCTGCCGCGAACGACACTGCATTTGGAACACCACTTGAAGCGGCTACTGATACCAGCTTCAGGGTCATTACATCCGATGGAAAACTTACCGATACATTAACGGTAGTTTTAACCGTCATTCCAGTGAATGACCCACCAGAATCTTTTGCACTGCTCTTCCCAGAATCGGAAACTACGGTGTTAGATCCAGATAGTATTTTACTTACATTCAGCTGGGAACCGGCTATTGATATAGATGGAGACGAAATCATCTATAGTTTGTTTTTTGAGACGGATGATTGGGATTCATCAATTAGTGATATTGACACAACTTCATATCGTTTCAATATTGAAGAATTCCCCAGGGGTGTTGATATTCTCTGGTCAACTGTAGCTTTTGATTTTGACACCAGTACAGCTTCATTGGATACAAATTTTATTAATATTCATGAAACTGTTGAGGTAGATGAATTTGTGAATCTACCAACGGAATACACACTTGAGCAAAATTATCCCAATCCCTTCAATCCAACGACGACCATCAGTTACAGCATTCCAGAGGAGACAGAGGTTGTCCTCCAAGTCTATGATATAGGGGGAAGTTTGGTTGCCAGTCTGGAATCTGGAACGAAGCCAGCAGGTTGGCACAAAAATGTTTGGAACGGGGTAGATGACCGGGGGCGCCCTGTATCTACCGGGATATACCTTGCGACCCTCCAGACAGGTTCATACACCAGGACGATAAAGATGTTGTACTTGAAGTAGGCAATATAAAACCGTTCTATGAAAAGCCCCTGATCTCAAAATCGGGGGCTTTTTACATCAAATTTTAGAATAGTCACTTTTTAGTCACTGGCTCCCCGCTAGGCCTTATATAG
>CAZOBQ010000186.1:0-3656 GCA_964578155.1 uncultured Lentisphaeria bacterium | reverse complement strand
TCTGTATAAATTTGGGGGAAGGAGGGTACCATAATCGGGTAGGCTACTTGTTCTTGGGTTACAAACATATCGATACTCGTTAGATCAACACTATCAAATAGATCGAAGTTGATAAATATCTGACTGGAATACTGCTCCTGTAATTTGTCAACAACAGGATTCAAGTGGGTTTCGATAAATTCATTTGGATTTGAGTTATTGACAGTCGTTGAAGCTTTTATGAGACGCTTATAGACATCAGCCAGATAGTGATCTTGCCACATCTGGACATGAGTTTTAACCTCGATGCGATCTCCATAATCTGAGGCATAGGCTTCCTCTGTGATGGATATGTCTCGCAGGAGGTCTGCAACCGCCATCCTTACTTCATTGGGAAACTCAGACATAGGAAATTTTGTGTTCCGATAGACTAAAGGGTGCTTGGCTATTTGTTCGAATAGATCCTTGACCGTCCAGGAATCCCCTTCAAAAGTAAATAGCACTTGATCTAAATATTGGACATCCTGCTGTAAATCACCATAGGATAAATGCTGCTTTTCAATATCCCAGATTACCTCATTGATAATCGATTCTTTCTGTGCATCCTTAAGCATGTAAATATTGGCCAAATCTTCTACAAATAAACGAAATGTTTCTTTTTCAAATTTGAATGACTTCCCACTCATCATATTCGAAACATATTCAATGTAAAGCTGACTTCCTAATCGTGTCTCGACTTTGGATACAACATCCTCCCAAAGGGTCTGGTTAGCAGATTCGCTAAGTGAATAGGTATCTTCCCACTCTAAAATTTTAAGCATGATGAAGCTACCATCTTTTAATTTAATTGGCTTCAATATGGAATCTCTCTCTAGGGGCTGACTATATATTGCCTCACGGATCGCTCTTTCATCATCATCAAACCATGATACTGTGCGTTGGGGCAGTACTGACTGTCTGGTGAGCTCGAAAGATAAGGACTCAAATGTTGAATTTTGGGCCAGTTTTGATTCTAAAAGTGGCAGCTGGGTAGAGTCTGGCAGGGTGAAATATGCCACCTGATATTCGCGCCGGGCATTCCGTAATCCACGATTTAGCATCTCAGATGAGGGTGATGCTTTTTTGATACCATTTTCATACCGATGCAACTGGCGCATGGCCTGCTCTTTTCTACCCGTCAGATACTCCTCAAATCTTGGAGGAGTCATATATTCAGAGTTAGATTGTAGATCCAGAGCCAGCAGTTTTTCAGCAATGAGGGAGTTCAGTATTATTTTTTTATGGACATAATTGTCCCTACGGCAATAAGCCGGTCTTGGGGTGTACTCTGCCCGCATAATAAATTCTGATTTGGTAATGATTCTGTCACCTACACGGGCGACTATTTCTGAATCAGAATATTGATCTGTGTCATCCTTGCTACAAGCAGTAAGGAGAAAAAGAAACAAATAGATAATACCCAGAGACCAGAAACGTAATGATTTTCTCATAGTTCCCCCACTCTTAAGGTACTAAAAGCTATATGTCAAGGTAAAGGAATCTACGTACCCCAATAATCCCATTGATTTATAGGCATAGTCCATGGCAATACTTTGTCGTCCAAAAAGACGATATTCGACACCAAATCCATAGGTCGAAGAAGCATAGGGAATTCCGGCCAATTCCTCCTCACTGTTTATGAGGTATATTCCTTTTAAACCGCCTCTGAGGAAAAAATGTGCACCTTTAATAAATGTAAGATCATACTGTGCACCCATATTAATGGATTCACTGTTATTATTAGGATGTAGAACATCCATAGAAAACAATAAATTATGTGTATGGGTGAGGAAGGGATAAAAAGATATACCTGCTCTGAAAATCACCGGTAAATCCCAGGATTGCATTCGATATGCTCCTTCTACATAGCTATAGTTGCCATTCTCTTCAGGAAGGATATCAATTGGGGTTAGCAAATCGATGCCATCATAAGACATACGAGAACCATAATTGGAAATACTCATTCCAATCCGCAAACCATCATCCTGCTGGCCGGTTGGACTTAGGAACTCTGTGACAATGGAAACACCTAGATCAACTGCAATTGCGCTCGCATTGCTGTGCCATATGTTTGACGAGATATACTTGGTCGAAAAACCGAAAGAGAACCAGTTCACAATTGATCTGGCATAGGTCAGGGATAAGGCATACTCCATGGCGTTATAATATTCACCTGTACCTTCCTGGTGGGCCAAATCTGTAACAGCTATACTTCCAAAATCAACATGGCTGATACTAAGCCCAATATTTCCCACACGCGGGATAGGAAAAGCAGCTGCGGCAAATTTATTTGTAATCCCAGCTATCCAGGGTTGATTCATCACAATTACCTCTGGTTGAGTCTGAAAAGCGAGTCCAGCTGGATTCCAATAAATAGAATTTATATTCCTTCCTACACTGACATAGGCTTCACCCATAGCGACTGCAGGGCCACTTCCTATTTCCAGAAAATTTGCTGCGGTGGTACCATATCGGTACGGTTTCTGTGCGAATGACGCACTAAGCAAGAAAACACCTAAAAGTAAAAATCGCATGATCTGATTTAAGTAAGTTCTCATTTCAGCACCGCAAATTTCCCGATATGTTCTCGTCCAGAGTCTTCAGACTCGACATGATAGATATACATTCCTGCAGCTATCTCCAAATTTTCGTCAGTCAAAAGATTCCAGTGTGCTGAACCATTTGAGGCTATGTTATTTACATCAATTGTTTTAATCAAAACCCCTGACGAGGTAAAAATCCTAATTGTGCCTTGAGCGGGCAGATGGGTAAACATTATCTTCCTGGGCTGATTTAAGAATCTATTGCGAACTGATGCTTCCATGGCATTTGTACCAACGTATGGATTGGGTACTACTTTGATACTGTCCATGGTGTTATTTTCTGCTACTCTATCCACTTCTTCAATAATTTTAGTGGTAAACCTGATGGTATCAGTACTCCAGAAGGGTCGTTTAAATTTCATCTGGTACCTATCACCAATCTGAGGGTAGTTTAAACTGTCAATTCCCAGAAAGTCTATCACAAAAGCTGATCCCTGCCAAATCCCCGCAGTATCAATGCTACCAACTACTATTTTATCTTGGAACTTGTTAAAACTTCCATCCCGATTCCACGTGGAGCCATAATGATCCTTTACCACTAAATCCATGATGGGGTGATTTCCGGCACTGTCAATTAAGCTGGTATTTACGACATAAAAATCAAATGAAGCCCCCATAACCAATCTTGGTGGGAACCAAAGTTTAGTGTCGTTCTCATCATATATTCCTATGGGAGAAGAAACTTGGCTTGTGTAGGCTGTCGTGTCGCCAGTGAATACAATTTCATAATCATATGGGAATAAATTTGATTCCCGTTTAGTGAGAGTAATATTCATTTCGTTAGTTGGTGAACCTGTTATCCAACCAGTTTCATCCGAATCCGTTATCAATTCGGGTGTAGCAACATCCTGGTGAATATTCAATTGAATCCCTTGAAATGGATCTGTTATAAGCATGGTGTCGGAATTTATGGTCCATGAGTCTAGCTTTTCATCGAATACCAGATTCTCCATGATGAAGTTAACATTCCCAGAAGAGTCTAGAGGAGATTCAGCGTGTACCACTTCTGTTGTATCCTCCCCAACCAGAGCAACA
>CAZOBQ010000185.1:0-3686 GCA_964578155.1 uncultured Lentisphaeria bacterium | reverse complement strand
TTTAGTTAAGAGAAGTGTTTTAATTACTACATTATTCGTTAGACAAAAATAATTATTTGGGAATAATATGCAAAAAATAGCAACAACCTTTCTAATCGGTTTCCTCTTATCAGCTCTACCACTTATGGCAAATGATCTGGTTCGGGGACCCTATCTTCAGGATGTTCAGTCAAGTGAGATCACTGTCATGTGGGAGACCGAAACAGCCACAATCGGCAAAGTTCGCTTCGGCACAAACGAAAGATTCCTTACTCAATCTACCGCAGATAATGAGGCCCGAACCCTACATCAGATCAAGTTAAAGAACCTTAAACCAGATCAGGACTATCATTACCAGTGTGTCTGGAAAGAAGGAAAAACCACACGGGGAAAATTTAGAACAGCACCCGCAGACAACCTGACAGCTCTGCGTATCGCTGTAGTTGGTGATTCACGTAGCGATTTAGTTATGAGTAAAAAAATCTCCAACATGATTATTGATAAAGACCCTGGAATCGTGCTTCATACAGGAGATCTTGTCGCCAATGGAAGAAATTTAGGGGAATGGAACACCTACCTTTTTGAACCTATGGAAAAACTCTTGAGGAATAGTCCTCTTTATTCTGTTCTCGGTAATCATGAACAAGAATCGCCGTACTATTATAATTATTTTCCTGTGCAAAAGCAGAAGCCTTGGTGGTCTGCAGACTATGGGTCTGTCCATATAGTTGGTTTGGATACCAGTGTTCCCACAGATTCGAATTCTGAGCAATATCAATTTCTGCTTGAGGATTTAAAAAAGAACAAAAAACCATGGACAATAGTGGTCTTTCATTATCCCATATTTCATAGTCACCCTTATCGTCCGATTCAAGAATTTCGACATGAATGGCAATCTTTGTTTATGGAATATGATGTTGATCTAGTCCTCACTGGACACGATCATTATTATCAACGGACGTTTCCCATAGGGCGTATGACTGAGAAACAGCAGGGTGTTGTTCATATTACAACGGCAGGTGGCGGGGCAATGCTATATCCAACTATTTCCCAGCCTTACTCCGCTTATGATCGCAGTCTGTATCATTATTTGCTTATAGATGTGACGGAGGATGAGCTTGAAATTCGTGCTATAGATGAGGATAACCATACTTTTGATGCAATTATCTTGAATAAATATCAGGATCACTCGGCAGCCAATTTTGTGGAATATGGCATGTTTGAATTAGAAGAAGGCATTAACGATATATTAGGAGGTCTTGCCCCCGGGGAAAATAAAAAGGGAATTGTGTCCTTTGACACAACCCTCTCAGTGGAAACAGACTTTTATATGCAAGTTTCTGGAAAATACCAGTGGCAGTCTACTGATAGCTGGAAATTTGATCAAAGTAGTCACGAGTTTACCGTAAGTCCCGGAGAAAAACTTCAAATTAGACTTAAAGCTCAGGTCAACAAAAAAGACTTTATGCCAACACCTGAACTATTCCTGCACCTGGAGGCAGACAACTCAAGTCGCAATATTTCAGAGCATCGTCCTTACCAGAAATCCCTGGGATTTAGAAATCAAGATCTACAGTTTTCAATTGAGGAAGCAGCTTTCAAAAGTGCTATCTCAAATACTACCGAGAATTTGACACCATTATTTTCCTTTCTTAAATACTACGGCAATAGCCAATATGCTCAAGATATGTTGCTTACTTTGGGAAATAGGATACTAAACAATAGGGATAAAAGTATTCTCCCTAATCTGAAAGCCTTCTTAAAAAATAATCCCAGTGATCTTAATAAATATCGAATCTATCCATTTTACTTTCTTTTTGAGGATTTTAAAAATTTGGAAGAATGGATGGACATTATTGGGCGCCTTCCTGAGGAGCAGCTGTCTTTTGCCCCAAAACTTATCTGTCAACTCGCAGAATTAGATATTTTTAACTCTCGGATGATTGAGAGCTGGAATCTAATCGGCCCTTTTGATGCACCGGATTGGCAGGGGTTTACAACAGATTATGGTCCTGAAATTAAATTTGACCTTGAAAAAGAATATGATTCCAGAGCTGGTAGCATAATTTCATGGAATAAATATTCAGCCTTGGATTATAAAATCGATCTAATTGATGCTTTAGCTGTTCCGGCCCACGCTTCAAGCAATTTGGTCGCTTATGCCCATACAGAATTAGAGGCGGTAAAAGAGGGTGAAATATTGCTCCTATTGGGAAGTGATGATGATCCAGTTGTGTGGGTAAATGGCATTGAAGTGCATAGAAAACAGGTTGGGCGGGGTCTAAAGCCATGTCAGGATATTCTAGTGGTCCCAGTAAAAGCTGGAAAAAATGACATCCTGATTAAAGTGGTGCAACGTGGTGGTGCCTGGAGCTTAGATTTACGTGTCTCGGATTGGAAGTCTATTCTAACTTGGCCCTGAGAAACCTGGGATATCGATAGCGAATCGTTTATAAATAAAGTGTATGAAGGAATAAGAGGAAAAATGGCATGACCCAACTTCACTATCTTGATATTACAGTAATTGTAATATTCTTTATCATTATTTTCAGTATTGCTGCCTATTACTCACGCAAAGCAGGCCAAGACACCGATCAGTTTTTTCTATCAGGTAGGGACCTGCCTTGGTATATCGCAGGAACCGCCATGGTGGCAACTACTTTTGCCGCAGATACACCACTGGCCGTTGTTGAATTGGTGGCTAAGAATGGCGTTGCAGGCAACTGGTTGTGGTGGAATATGATCATAGGCGGAATGTTGACCGTCTTTTTCTTCTCTCGATTATGGCGCCGTTCCGGAATCATGACCGATGTGGAATTGGTTGAGTTCAGGTATTCTGGAAAGGCTGCATCTGTTCTGCGTGGATTTCGAGCCCTTTACTTAGGAATATTTATGAATGCCATCGTCATTGGATGGGTTAACAAGGCAATGGAGAAAATATTCAGGGTCATCTTTCCAGGATATGATGCTTTCTTGATGGTGGTGATCCTCATTGGTATTATCACAATTTATGCTGCTGCATCAGGTCTTCTAGGAACATCGCGTACCGACAGTTTCCAGTTCATATTCGCCATGATTGGCTGCATTGTTCTGGCAATTATGGTTGTTCAACTCCCAGAAGTCGGGGGAATAGCACAAATGAAAGCAAAATTAGCCCCTGAGGTAATTGATTTTTTCCCTCGCATCGGCGATGTGACTGCTCAAGGTGTCACCGGGGGAGTGTTAGCACTGTCTCTGGGAGCTTTTGTAGCCCATATGGGCTTACAGTGGTGGGCAAGTTGGTATCCCGGCGCTGACCCGGGTGGTGGTGGCTACGTGGCTCAGCGTATGATGTCTGCCAAAGATGAAAAACATAGCTTATTTGCCACGCTTTGGTTCAATATTGCTCATTATGCTCTGCGCCCTTGGCCCTGGATCTTAGTGGGTCTGGCAGCTCTGATCATCTTACCGAGAGAACAAAATCCTGAAATACTGCTACAGGAAAATCCAATACTCTACGAACAGGTAGCTCAAGTCCATTCGGATCAGAGTTATTTTGAGGAGACCCGTTCTCAAGAATTTGGAGATTTTTATGAACGTTATGAGAACACGGTTGACCCTGGCGTTATGTATCCAAAGTTGATGGTACGGTATCTTCCAACAGGCTTATTGGGATTACTAATAGCTGTCTTTCTGGCAGCTTATATGTCCACCATTGCATCTCAATT
>CAZOBQ010000184.1:0-3803 GCA_964578155.1 uncultured Lentisphaeria bacterium | reverse complement strand
TACATCATTTTATTGGGTCTAGAAGTCATGATTATTGCAAAATATCTTGAGCACCAGGAGTTTAAGTCATTTTACCACAATGTTGAGAAGTCTGCCGCCATTCAACGATTCCTAAAACAAGTAATGGTAGGAGACCTTGTTTATCTCAAAGGTTCACGAAGTATGCAATTGGAAGATTTTTTAACTGCCTATAAGGAAAGTAACTAATGCTGTATCATTTATTGCTCCCCCTTCAAGAGTATTTCTCAGCGCTGAATGTCTTCCGCTACATCTCATTCCGTTCAGCAAGTGCAGCTATCACAGCGGTTCTTTTTTCGCTCATAGTGGGTCCATGGATCATACGTAAATTACGTGAAAAACAAATTGGCGAAACCATCCGAACTGATGGACCAAAAACCCACAGCGCCAAAGCAGGTACGCCAACCATGGGTGGCATTATCATTATTGGAGCTATTCTGATACCCACCTTATTATTCGGCAGGCTTGATAACATCTATATCCAAATGATGATAGTATCCACAGTCTGGATGGGAATAGTTGGTTTCATCGATGACTATTTAAAAGCGATTAAAAAGTCCAAACGTGGTCTCATTGCTCGTTATAAGCTCTTGGGACAGATCACTCTAGGTCTGGTTCTTGGCTTCGTTATGGTACTTCATCCTGAGTTCGAAGGAGTACGTACTGCTACAACCATGCCCTTCATCAAAGACCTGGTTATCGATTTTAAATCTTGGTGGATTTACATCCCGTTTGTGATCTTTGTTGTCACAGCAACCTCAAATTCAGTAAACCTTAGTGATGGCCTGGATGGCCTGGCTGTTGGATTAATGGCCATTGCCGCCTTAGTGTTTGCAGGTATCGCCTACATCACAGGTAGAGCAGATTTCAGTCAATATTTAAATATTATCTATCTCCCTGGTGCAGGAGAGCTCACTGTCTTCTGTGCGGCACTTATTGGTGCTTCAATGGGTTTTCTCTGGTTTAATGCCCGACCTGCAGAGGTCTTTATGGGCGATACCGGATCATTGGCCTTAGGAGCCGCACTTGGAGCAGTGGCTGTTATGCTCAAAAAGGAGTTCTTACTCCCTTTTGCAGCCGGCGTGTTCATTCTTGAATCTGTTTCCGTGATCATTCAAGTACGCTACTTCAAATACACCAAGAATAAATACGGGGAAGGTCGCCGTCTATTACGTATGGCACCGATCCATCATCATTTTGAGCTCAAGGGCTGGGATGAGAATAAAATTGTGATCCGTTTCTGGATCATTGGGATCCTGTTCGCATTTCTAACCTTCACAACCTTTAAGATCAGGTAATTGTGGACATATCAAGAATAGAAAATGCTAAAGTAACTATCCTGGGTAGCCAACGCTCGGCTATGGGTGCAGCTCAACTTCTGAGCCATTTTGGGGCAAAAATCCTGGTGAGTGAACTCAGCACCGATCACTTCACAGCTGAAAAACGTAAGATTCTGGCTGAGATTGGTGCTGAATTTGAGTTTGGATATCATTCTGAAGATGTACTTAATTGTGACTTTGTAGTTGTCAGTCCAGGAATCCCTGAAAATGTTGAAATCATTAGTAAAATTCGGGCCAAAGACATTCCCATCTATTCTGAGATAGAGGTCACTTCCTGGTTTATTACCGCCCCAATTATTGCTGTGACTGGATCCAATGGCAAGACGACCACAGTCAATTTGATTCACCACCTCCTCAAAACAGCAGGATATGATAGCTATTTAGGCGGAAATGTAGGTGTCGCTGCTTCTGAGGTATATCTGAAGAGTCTCAAAGACGAGCCAAAAAAGCCTATTTTTGTTTTAGAAGTCAGTAGCTTCCAACTAGATAATATTGATAGCTTCAAACCAGAAGTAGCCGCTATTCTTAATCTTAGTCCGGATCATCTAGACCGCTATCCCAGCCTGAATGCCTATTATGAATCAAAATTGGGAATATTTAAAAATATGGACAGCGGTACGGTAGCAGTGATCAATCAAGACGATGCAGAATTGATGCAGAGACCTATCGTAGCAGAGAATGTTCGCCAATTCGCAGTGAATAGTCAAAATGGTGCTGATGCGATGCTGGCTGAAGGAATGCTGGGAACCATGCGCAACAATGATTGGCAGCCTATCCTATCCGCAAAAGTCCTCCCAATACCGGGTCGTCACAATTTTAGCAATGCATTGGCTGCCGTTGCATCAGTTATGGACTTTATCGATGATCCTAAAGTACTGGCTCAAGGTTTAATGACCTTCTCAGCAGTTCCCCATCGGATTGAATATGTAGGGAAAGTGAATGGTATTCGTTGTTATAACGACTCTAAAGCAACTAACATTGCTTCCACCCTGGTCGCTATTGATAGTTTCTCACAGCCGCTATGGCTTATTCTGGGTGGTAAAGATAAGGGTGGAGATTTTACTACCTTGATCCCTCTACTTGAAGGTCAATCCAGAGAGGTGTTACTGGTAGGTGACGCTGCCCAATCGATTGAGACACAAGTAGGTCATTCCTTATCCGTTCAAAATCTTGAAACCATAGAGGCTGCCATTAATTATTGCCTTGAAAATGGTAATGAAGGGGATGTATTACTTCTTTCTCCTGCCTGTGCCAGTTTTGATCAATTTAAAGATTACGAAGCACGTGGTGATCACTTCCGGTCTATCGTTAGAGCTCAGAAGGGATGGACAGGTTGAAACGCTTCCATCTAGATAAGGTTCTTTTTACTATAGTAATCATTCTTTTTGTAGCTGGATCCGTAGTTATGTACTCTGCTTCTACCTCACAGAACCCTGATTCCGCACACTATTTAAAGCGTCATATGCTCAACGGTAGTATTGCTATCATGCTGGGAATGATCTTCACCAGATTTCCTCATCAATATTTCCGTTCATTACGATTTATCATTCTTGTAGGTATCTACTCACTTCTGATAGGTGTCCTTGTTTACAATAAGCTCCAGGGTAATACTCATCCTGCCCGCTGGTTGTACGTTGGTGGGTTTAGTCTTCAGGTAGCTGATTTTGTGCGATTGGCCATGATCATCTTTCTTGCAGATTTTCTGCATCGCAAACAACACGTCTTAAACGATTTTAAAGCGAGTATCTTGCCAGCATTTATCCTGGTTGCTTCAGTCGTAGCACTGATTGCAATACAACCAGACCTTTCCTCAGCACTCATGATCATGATGCTCTCATTGATCCTTTTTTACCTTGGCAATGTTCAGATAAGCCATATCTCTGCCTTTCTCTCACTAGGATCTATCACTGCATTAGTCTACGCCTGGAGTAATAGGTATATGTGGTTGAGGATCAAAACATTCCTGAGTGATAATGTGGATGTTGCTAATGAGGGATTCCAGGTACACCACTCTCTTATGGGACTTGCCCATGGTGGCCTTGGAGGCGTTGGATTGGGAAATAGCTACGTAAAAGATCTCTTTCTACCTGAACCTCATACTGATTTTGTATTCAGCATTCTGGGGGAGGAATTTGGATTTATTGGATCATTCATTTTTCTCTTTCTCTACCTCCTCTTGTTTCTGAGAGGTCTTCGCATTGCCCGTAACTCTACAGATCTATTCAGTATGTTACTAGCAATTGGGATCAGTTTTTCTCTCTTCAGCTTTGCCATGGTAAACATTGGCGTGGTTACTGGGTTCTTACCTGTAACGGGACTCCCATTGCCACTTATCTCGTATGGTGGTTCAAATTTACTCATCACTGCAATCATGCTGGGGATTCTGTTCAACATATCCTCGAATAATGAATCTGGGAAAGTCTTATCATCAGAAAGGATGTTGAA
>CAZOBQ010000183.1:0-3819 GCA_964578155.1 uncultured Lentisphaeria bacterium | reverse complement strand
CAGGTAAATTCCACGACGAGAATAATCACTAATGTATTTCCAGCGATGTTCCGGCGGTCCATTCGGATCGATAAAAGGGTTCCCTAAACCACCATTATCCTGTGGTAAAACAATATTTGTAACTCCCTTGTGTAGAATACCTGTAACTGGCTTGTTAAAGTTCACCCCATCTTCAGAGGTATAGACCGCCATATAATCGTCTTCAACTGAGTTGTATATACGGATGAGGCCATCTTCATCCTCAAGAACGGTCAAATGCTTTCTAAATTCGCCATCGATTTCCATCACTTTCTCTGCCAGACGTGGTGGATTAACCTTGAAGGTAATATCACTTTGCTCTTCCAGGAGTGCATCGTCGATGAACACATGTTTACGGTCGCCCAAAGGTAGAATGCCATATGTACCTGCAAATTCACCGAAAAGCGGTTCAGGACCCTTCTGTAGGTCCACACTGGGGTATTCAGGTGTGAGTGATGACGGGACAAAATCTTCGGAGTAACGAACGCCGAGAACGATATGCATCTCATCAATGCGCCCCTGCAGTGGGAAGTTCCATTGGCCATCTCGCAAGAGGGATAGATATGCTTCGCTACCAGTGGTCAATTTCATTAAGGAGCATGAAGTTGGAAGGTTTTGTGCCACACCATTTACATAGTGGGTGACCTGTCCGTTTGTATGTGTAAATGCCAGGTGAGTCCAGTCTCTGCCAAAGAGTAGCGAACTCTTGTCAGTGGGTATTTTCAATTCAGTACCACTGGGTTCATTGATCAATAGGAAATGACTGCGATCAGCGGCAAGTTTGAGCTGAGTAATGGAATTATCAGATTCCCCTCTAGGTCCGTTTCCAATCTCGAGTACCACACCCTCTTCATCGCCGGGCATTCCCTGGAACCAAAACTCCAAAGTCCAATCGCCATCTGCGATATTGAGATCAGAGGTCGTTGGGTTTTCATATCCAGCCTCCTTACGCAAATGATTCTCTGAACTGGTCATCAGGGCTGAGAATTGAGCATTATGCCAGGACAGCGGAGCCATGGTACGTCCTTCAGGCACGGGCATTTTTGTAAGGCCATAACGCTCATCACCTTCAGGAAGTGGGATTTCTTCATGAAATGATGGTTCCAGTGCATTCCCAAATTTTCCACGAACTACCTGTCCACCCAAACCAAGAGCGAGTGGGTAATCCTGAAGTCCGTGATCTTCCAGAATGTGACTAGGATAAAGTCCTACGGGTTCATTGAACAACCACAGGGCGATTGTCTCCACGCCATCAGGGTTTTCATAGGCTACCTTTGCAGGTCCTTCAGAAACCAATTCTTCTCCTGATTTCTCTACACATGTGATGAGTAGAGTGCTCATAATTATTATGCAAACTGCATTCAAGATTTTCATGATAATTTCCTAAACTTTCGATCTTTTCGATTTTAAAGTAAAAATTAATGGATGACGACATCATCGATGAAAAAGCGTGATAATTCGACCTTAACATCAGCACCCGGTTTATCTTCGCTGTATAAACCAGCAGGTTTAGGCTCCCCTTTTTTCGCCAGCCAATTTGCGACTTCACCTCTATAAGGACCTGTTCTTATAACCAGTCGTTGTAAATGATCTACAGGGACAGCAAAGGGAGTCCCTATCTGAACAATTTCGCCATTGACTTCCAGATCGTACTTCTGGTTTACAACGTTGAAATGCAATGCAATGTCAATCCATGTATCTGTATCAATCTTTTGAGGTGATACAGGGAAAACCTTCAGCCTATCTTGCCCAAGGTACTCACCATTCAGTCGCAATCGCATGGGGCGGGTGCCTCCTGCATCCACGACTTCAATTTCCAAAGCACTTCCACTTCGGATCTCATCAACCATGACGCTGAATGAAACGCTCAGCTCACCCTCTGCTTTTGGAAACACGCGCTCCACCATAGCATAATCATAAGGTTCCTCGTCAGATAACACCAAAACGCCATTCTCGCTGTTCACAGGATCAGTACCGATACTAACTGGCGCCCATTCTGGCAGATAGAGGTTCCAGAGGCTTAGTTCACTGACATCCGAGAGTCCATTAAAATTTTGGGAGACAGCTTCTGAGACCTCAGATCGGATGGGTACTTCAACGCGATTGACCCAGATATCTTCTTTGTTCACACTGTATGTGGTCCAGAGTTGATCCCCGGGTGGATTTCCATTCCCATTGTAGATCCCACGAACATACTGGGGGCCGGGATTCTTATGGATTCCCTGGTAACGCTGAGGTGGTACTTCCCCATGGATCGTATGCACAGCGTCATAGGTAATACCGTCCTGACTGGTTAGTGCGGCCATTGGGAATCGATTCCGGCGGGTGATGGAATGATTCATCACGATGGCATAGTTGCCATCCTCAGTCTGTTGGCCCCAGGTTTTGGCGCCATTCGCTTTCAACGTACTATTCTTTTGAATCGGAAGCCAGGTCTTGCCACTATCTGGACTTAAAGTACCCCACTGGTTCTTCCAGAGGGCAACAAGCTGACCATCGCTTCGATAGTAATAGGTAAAAGATTTTCCAGCACCGGCTGAGGTGGTGACACCCTTCTGCTGAGCAGTGGGGTCCTCTCCCTCCACCTGTGATGGATCGATGACATAGAAATCATCCTTGGCACGATCTTCCTCCCACCATTGCAGATTGACCAATTTGTCTTCCAGCAATAATTCGCAAGCTTCAAGGAAACGCTCATCTTGACTCTCAGTGTAGAATAGTAGGTCTGTATTGCTCTCATTCCAGCCTGCATGGCGATTATAGCGAATGAAGTAAATCTCACCAAAACTGCCATCTGCCTTCACTTCGCAAACAACTCGACCAAGTCCTTGTCCCTTATTCGGGGAATAACGAGGAGTAGGACAGTAACTATAGAATCCGGAAGCGATGAGAACACCATTGGGTGCCAGATACCAGCCCATGCGCTGATGCATAACTGCTTTCGTACCAGCAGGTAAATATCCCAGATCGTTGTCGATCTCTGGAAGTGAATACTCTGGAAAGAGCGTGACTGGAGCAGTCCAGGTCAATCCATCTTCGCTGCTTGTAAGCAGTATACGTGTGGGCGGGGTATGCTCTTGGACCTGACCTTGTAGCCACTGCATATAAAATTTGTCATTTGCATAAGCCAGATAAGGTTGATGATTATATGTGAATCCAACATCACCAGGATCATTGGGTGTACTACGATTGGCTCTAAAAACTTGCCTTTGATGAACACCAACAGCATGGGGAAGTTTGCCATCATAATAATGGTGATCGCTCTGTTGTCCAGTAAAGACAACATATCCCGTTGCTGCTTCCTCTTCTGGTTCTGGTGCTGCAATTTGTGATGTAATACAAGCTGCCAGGAGAACCCCCAGGCTGGTAACGAATAAAATTTTTCTATACATTGTGTAAATCCTTCTAATCTCTTAAATGGATATTGAGAATCATCTAGCTACTGTCCTTCGTCTACCCCTAAATGACCCAAGATATCACGTTGATAATGACCAAACCGCTGAGTCCCAGAACAAGGCTGCCCAGGGTATGGCCCTTTAATGCTGCCCTGGTATCAAGATCAGAAAATTGACTGACAACCCAGAAATAACTATCGTTTACATGGCTAACTGTCATGGCACCGGCACCTATAGTTAGTACTACCAGTGCTCTCATTACAGGATCTGTTAATCCCAGAGGATTCATCAGTGGAGCCATGAGGGCTGCAGTGGTTATTATCGACACTGTTGAGCTTCCCTGTGCCGACTTGAGCAGAGCAGCTAGTAAGAACGGAAGGAGCAAACCCATTTGCCAGTCCACCAG
>CAZOBQ010000182.1:0-3895 GCA_964578155.1 uncultured Lentisphaeria bacterium | reverse complement strand
GTTGTCAGTGATAAATACTCCCCCCCCATGACTAAATCCCCAATTAATATAATTTCTTCCAAGCATTGTTTTAGTGTACGGCCGCTCGAATTGAAGAAACATTTGATCTTGATAGCCTGTAAGACCTCTCCACTCATAGCCGATATAGTTTGGATCGTTACTTAACCCTTGATCCATGATTGCACCATACTGTAGGCTTAAATGTGAATGAATTTTATAGCTGGCTCTTGCTTGAATAACTAGTTGTGGTGAGTCATCCAGACTTGTCCTTGACAGAAGACCCATATTACTATAAATAGACTCATTACTGGGTCCTGATATCAATCCTGTAAGTTCCCTAATTTCAGGTTCAAACTCTTGGAGTAAATGGTTGTATTCTGGGTGAAGCTTAATTAGTTGAGCATCGTGATTCTCATCGATTTCAATTAATCCAGAAGCAATGTCTGCACGAGAATATGGTATAGATCCCAATGGTAAATTTGGTAGACCTCCGAGTATTTGAACCTTCCGAATTGACTCATAAGCCCAATGTTCTGTGGGTAAAGATTGGCCAAAAGCCAATTGGGCTGCACAAAGCATTATAGCGATAAGTAAGCTATGCAGAATTTTCATTTAGAGCTTATCTCTCAAAGCCTATTGCCTTGATCTGATATGGTAAATGTCGATCTCGCAATCATAAGTAATTAGAAAACGTTTTGATTGGCTTTCTTCCCAATAATAGTGAGGAGTACTATCCTAAAGTCCAGGAGAAACGACCAATTTTCTAGATACCATATGTCATGACGGGTACGTTGATTTTTCTCTTCCACAGTAGTTGTTGGTCCCCGCCAACCATTTACCTGTGCCCATCCTGTAATTCCTGGGCGAAGGTAATGTCTGACCATGTAATTTTGAACTTCTCTTTTCAATTTTTCATTTAACCAGACTCTATGCGGCCTTGGACCAACAACACTCATTTGCCCCAGGAAAACATTTAAAAATTGAGGGAGCTCATCTAAACTATATTTTCGTAATAATTTCCCTAGGGGGGTAATGCGCGGATCATCTTGAACTGTTGACTTTGTTGCAAAGTCTTGGCCTTCATCAAAGTACATCGTTCTATATTTGTACATTTTAAAGGTTTCTCCGTAAAGTCCAACCCTCACAGGGTTATATAGAATAGGACCTTTGCTGGTAATCTTAATAAGAATGGACAACACGAGATATATTGGAGAGAGTATCAGAAGTACAATACCGGAAAAAACCAAGTCAAATAAACGTTTAATAGCAGATTGGATAATATCATCCAAGGGGATTTCACGAATATTAATCACTGGCATATCAGCAAACATGCCAGTTTTATATGTTTCCCTCAGAACTCGGTAATAATCCGGTACAAGCCTTACGCGCTTACCATACCTATCTGCAGTACCGATTACCTCATTAATAATTTCGCCTTCTGACATTGGAATATTAATAATTAATTCATCCACCTGCAGCCGTTCAAAAACATTGACTAACTTTTTCAGAATATCATCACTATTGCTCATGCCTTTATGGTCATCCGCTTCAGTAGAAATTACAGCTACAACATTATAACCAAGATACTGATGCTGATTGCAATAGTTCTTAATATGATCAGAAATTCCATTCCCGCCTAGTACCACTAAATTCTTAAGGGCTCGCCCTCGTGCTCTGAGGATCGCTAAAAATTTATAAAGTAGAAGACCTGTTATGATCCTGATAATTAAAAATATGAGAGCAGTCCCAAAAAGCACTAGACGTGAGAGGTGAGTCAATTTGAACAATAAAATGACTACAGATATCATTGCCAACAACAAAAGCGAGCTCTTGAACTGGAATATGAGCCGCTGGTACGCATATCGTCGTTTTAAAATAACATTTTTATCATAAAGCAATACGGTGATGATAAAGATGGCATTGTAAATTAGGAAAATGAACTCGTTTGTCTCAGTGAGTACAAATGAACCATTTTTAAAGATTATGGCTAGACAGATCGAGCTATTCAATGCCAAAATATCAAAGAGTAATAGAATAGAGGTTAATTTTTGACCAGTCTTTCTCATATATCCCTATTTACGAATTATCTGCATCAATACACCGAGGTAATAATATCTAGTTTCTAACGCAAGATGCTATGATCTGCATCATATAATTAGATATTGCATATTAGTTCACATGATAATATACCAACCAATTATTCTCACAAAGTCTTTTTCGCTGATTCAATGCCGACACGATTATTATGCATTGTTGTTCGCCCCAAAAAGAAAGTAATCAACTCCATCATAATCACAAGAGCAGAATCTTGTTTACTTCAGACCAAGGTTATTGCCTACTCAATAGTAATGTGTGAAAAACAATGGGATATCATTGTTAAAACCTCCGCTATCGACTATCCATAAACCGACTGGGAAGATCAGGATTGTTTTTGATTTCCTGATGACTCATTGGATACTGCTCAATAAACCATGCAATAAACTTTGTTGGATCAATTTTCTCATCTATCATTTTTTGGTGTCGCTTTTGAAATTCAATCTCTCTATTTGGTGTGTTGAGGATATCAATCGCCTTTTTGAGTGATCTAGTTTGGTCTAGTAGTGATTCAGAAAAATTAAATACGAGCCCATATCGTTCCTCTTCTTCATCAGTATATCCCCTACCATCATTGTCTAAAAATATTGAAGGAGTTCCCAGACAGGCACACTCTGAGGCCATGGTTGAGCTTTCACCATATAATAGAGCAGCAAAGTATAGAGCATCGTGCATTTTCTCCGGTGGAATTTTTATCTGATATTTTTTTAAGTCTTCCGTCAGCTCACTTTCAGATGAAATAAACACCCGAACATGATTTGATAACTCCTTAGCTATTTTTCGTTTCATCTCAAGACTGATACCGCTATGTCCCACGTCATGGGCTGCATTCCAGGAGACAAATCGTAAGATGACATATTCTTGGCCTTTAGCTACATCTAGTTGATCTAATATTGATGGATCCGGAGTAAAATAATTGTCACGCAAATAGCATAGCTCCATATAACTATCAAATCGGATTTGCTTTTCTCCCAAATCTTTCTGATAACAAGAAGGTGTTAAAATGCTCTTAGAAAAGGGATCTGTTAATAAATGATGAGCTTTTGCGTGCTCTGTATCATTTATTGAAATATGAGGTCTCCGCATCAGCCAACCAGCGATTGCTGGATAGGGTGTCCCAAAACTGACAATCACTTCTGGTTTAAATCTATTGACATGTATAAGCAAGATCAGGATAGCTTTAAAAAAGTACAATACTTTCCCGAATAAATTACTTTGACCTTTGCCCCTACTTATAAAGGGGATGTTATAGGCATCTAATAAGTGATGTTCAATTTCCTTATTACGTGAAATTATTAAGAATTCGTGCCCTTTTGTTTCTAATAACTTCACAATATTTTTAAAATAGTGAACATGTGCAGGGTGGTTTATATCAATGAGAATTTTCATTTATTCTACTGGACTTTCGATATTGTTTTTAAACCATACGTCTAGATTAATCCACTTCCATATATCTTTTGTTATATCGATAGATTTATTCAAGTGCTGATCATACTTTTCAAGGCATTGGTCGGCATCAAATATTCCCCTTTGCCGAAATGAACTTGAACGGAGAGTATCATAAATATATTCCTTAAACTTTTCCGATCTAAACCAGTTATCTGAAGGTGTTGAGAAACCCTTTTTATCTATTCGCCCAGATATTTTAGTAGGGAGAATATCCTTCAAAGATTCTCTTAGAATATGTTTAGTATAACCGTTCTTTATTTTCATCTCTGAGGGTAATGATAACGTCGCTTCAACTAAATTATGATCCAAAAAGGGTACTCTTGATTCAATAGAAAAATTCATAGCATTCAGA
>CAZOBQ010000181.1:0-3971 GCA_964578155.1 uncultured Lentisphaeria bacterium | reverse complement strand
ACCTACACCATGGCAAATGTGATTGAGGCTGTCGGCAAGCCAACGTTGATCGTTTCTCACAATAAGACCTTGGCTGCACAGCTATACGGAGAGTTTAAGGGCTTTTTTCCAGAGAATGCTGTCGAATACTTTATCTCTTATTACGATTATTATCAGCCTGAAGCCTATTTACCCGTCACAGACACGTTTATAGAAAAAGATATGTCTATGAACGAGGAGATCGATAAGCTGCGTCTTAAAGCCACCAGTGCCTTACTATCCAGAAAAGATGTTGTAGTCGTCGCCTCTGTTTCCTGCATCTACGGATTAGGTGATCCAGCAGAATATAAAAAATCATTGGTGATCATTAAAAAGGGTCAGAAATATAACCAACGCGATCTCATGCGAGGCTTGGTAGATATATACTATGAACGAAATGATGTTAATTTTATGCGTGGTAAATTCAGGGTCAGGGGTGATGTTCTGGAAATATTCCCTGCTTATAATGAACATGCCATCCGCATTGAATTCTTCGGAAATGAAGTCACCGATATTATGACTATCGATCCTTTAACAGGTGAAATCCTTTCTGAGGATGATGTCGGTGTCATTTATCCTGCTCGTCATTTTGTTACTTCTGATGAACATATCCATAAGGCCTTATCCAAAATAGAAGCTGAACTTCAAGAGCAAGTTCAAACCTTTAGACAAAACGGGCAACTGCTTGAGGCTCAGCGGATTGAGCAAAGAACTAAGTTTGATATGGAAATGTTGCGCGAAGTGGGGCATTGTTCAGGAATTGAAAATTATAGCCGCCATCTCACAGGACGTAAACCAGGCGAACGACCATTTACTCTGCTAGATTTTTTCCCCGATGATTTTTTGTTAATTATCGATGAATCACATGTCACCTTACCCCAGTTTAGAGGAATGTATAATGGGGATCAATCACGCAAACGAACCCTTGTGGATTATGGCTTTCGTCTACCCTCAGCGCTAGATAATCGACCTTTGAGAATCGATGAATTTGAAGCATCCATGAATCAAGTTGTATTTACAACTGCAACTCCATCCGATTATGAGCTTGAAAAATCACAAGGTGTCATTATTGAGCAAGTTATTCGACCCACTGGTTTACTTGATCCGCCCATAGATGTACGATCCAGCGATGGTCAAATCGATGATCTTATGGAGGAGATCAATAAGCGGGTTGATAAGAATGAACGAGTCTTGGTAGTTACTCTGACAAAGCGCATGTCAGAGGATTTGACCGAATACCTGACAAATTACCATCTTCGTGTGCGCTACTTGCATTCTGAAATTGATAGTATCAAACGTATTTCAATTCTTAGAGATTTGCGCTTAGGTGAATTTGATGTCCTGGTTGGGATCAATTTACTCAGAGAAGGGCTTGATCTTCCCGAGGTATCATTGGTGGCCATTATCGATGCAGATAAAGAGGGATTTTTACGTAGTAAAACATCCTTGATGCAGATTGCCGGTCGTGCAGCCCGCCATGCCAATGGAAAGGTCATTCTTTATGCAGATAAAGAAACTGCCAGTATGCGATATCTCCTTGAGACTACGGAAGCGCGACGCGAGAAGCAGAAAGCTTATAACAAAACCCATGGTATTGTTCCGGTGACTATCTACAAAACCAAAGAGGAGATTCTTGGTATCACCAGTGTGGCAGATGCCATGCAAGGAAAAGAAGATGCCATTCGAGAGAGTTTAAAGAAATACGATACCGATTATGAATCGGGTCAGCTTCTAGATCTCATGCGAAAAGATATGTTGGCGGCTGCAGAAGGGCTGGACTTTGAGAGAGCCGCCATGATCCGCGATGAGATCAAAAAACTTGAAAACGAGATGAAAAGATAACGGAATGACTATACGGAATGACTATGATGTATTTTGAAAATAATCGAACAGATACTTTGCAAAAGAAATTCGGCATTCTTGGAAAATCTGCCGATGTTCAAAGCATGCTGGAAACCATTGAGCAGGTTGCACCCACTGATATCTCAGTTCTCATTGCCGGTGAAAGTGGATCTGGTAAAGAGCTGGTCGCTCTGGCTCTTCATAAACACTCCAAACGAGCCCACAAACCTTTTGTCATTGTGAATTGTGGTGCAATTCCAGCAGGGATCATTGAGAGTGAGTTATTCGGCCACAAAAAAGGTTCATTTACAGGAGCTCAAAGTGATCGCAAGGGATATTTCCAGTCAGCTGATGGGGGAACCATCTTCCTCGATGAGATAGGGGAAACCCCTCTGGAAACTCAGGTAAAATTATTGCGAGTACTAGAACAGGGTGAATTTCTACCAGTTGGCTCATCTACCTCGATCAAAGTCGATGTCCGCGTGGTTGCCGCTTCAAATAGAGACCTGCAAAAAGAGGTTGAGAATGGCAGCTTTCGAAAGGATCTTTATTATCGATTGAAAGCCATTACAGTCATGGTGCCCTCATTGCATGATCGAATCGTCGATATACCTATTCTAGCCAATAAATTCGCCAACGATTGCGCCATTCGGAATCAGATCGTCTTCAAGGGTTTTTCAGAAGGCGCTTATCAGGCCATGAGTCAACACCGCTGGCCGGGTAATATTCGTGAGCTCAAGAATTTTATCGAGAGCCTGGTTATCCTTGAAAAGGGTGGTGTGATCAAGACAGAGACCATCCTACGCTATTTGAATGCGGATGCCAGCCCTACCGAATTGAATCCCTTACTGCCAGTCAGACTTGACCGCAATGTGGATCAGGCAGAAAGAGAATTGATCCTTCAGCAATTGTTTGTTTTGCGTCGTGAGATCAGTGAGATGAAAGACCTGATTGCTCAGGGTGCCCTTTCCAGGCCTGTTGCCAGCAACGATACTGGAGAATATCATCCTGCCCTGGAAGTCATATCGGAAGATCAAGCTCAAGAAATTAGCGATTCTGATTCAGTTCCAATCATAAATCCACAAATGATGGGTTCTTTAACAGCTGCACAGGTTGAAAAAGAGTTAATCTTGCGTAGTTTGCAGCGCTTTAATTTCAACAAGAGAAAAACAGCTCAGGCGCTAGAGATGGCAGAGCGAACATTGTATAGAAAGATAAAGGAATATGGAATTGCTAAAGAGAATTAGCCTGCTACTAGCCTTGTCACTATTGATGAGCTGCGGAATTTATTCCTTCAAGGGAAGTATCCCTGAACATTTGACCGACATTGAATTGATCACATTTAAAAATTTAACCACTGAGTTTGCCGTTGAATCAGCTATTGAGGATGCTCTCACTGACCGTATGCTTAACGAACAACTACTTCCCCTTTCGGCCAAGTTGGCTCCAGATTCTCATATTGAAGGCAAAATTAATACTATTGTTGATAAACCTAATAGCTTTGATGAAGATGAAAATATTTTAGACTATCGACTTGAATTTCGCGGAGAAGTGATCTGGTATGATCACCTCCAGGACAAAGAGCTTTTTAAAAAGAGTTATGTTGTGTTTGGCACTTACTTTAGTGAAGATGAAAATGCCAATCGCAGTGATGATGAAAAACTTGAACGAGAAGATGCTTATGATGAGGCTATTGAAAAGTTAATCGACCTTATTATTGAATCTATGACAGAAGAATGGTAAAGATTATGAAAGAACATTTTATTCAAAGCGCAAAAGAGTTTGTTGGAGAGACTGTCACCTTAAAGGGATGGGCTTATAACGTCCGTAAAAGCGGCAAGATCTGGTTTCTATTGCTGAGGGATGGTACAGGCGTCATGCAGTGTGTCATCACCAAAACAGACGCGGACGAAGCTTCTTTTGACATAAAAGATATCATTACACAGGAATCCTCCGTAATAGTCACTGGCTTAATTAAAGAGGAACCCCGGTCACCAGGTGGCTATGAGATGCTCGCCAGTAAGGTTGATTTAGTCGCTGTTGCTGATGAATATCCAATTTCAAAGAAAGAGCATGGAACCGACTATCTTATGGATCAACGTCACTTGTGG
>CAZOBQ010000180.1:0-4012 GCA_964578155.1 uncultured Lentisphaeria bacterium | reverse complement strand
ACTGGGAACCTCGTTACCGGCTAGCAAAAAGACCCTCTCCATAGCGTTTTGAAGTTCCCTGATATTTCCAGGCCAATTATAATTCTGCAGGGCTGCAACAAACTCTGATTCACCCTCGAATTTGGGGTCCTGACGGCTCTTTTTCATACTGAAGAAATCCAACAACAGCGGAATATCTGATTTTCGTCTTCGTAAGGCTGGTACATCAATAATAAAGGGGCTTAATCTATAAAATAGATCTTCTCGAAATCGTCCGCTATCCACCAGGGACAGAAGATTTCTATGAGTAGATGAGATTACTCTAAAGTCTGAGCTGACCTCTTTCTGCGCACCTAATCTTCTAAATTGTTTTGATTCAATGGCTCTTAGTATTTTTGGCTGCAGGTCAACTGACATCTCGCCAATTTCATCCAGCAGAATGGTTCCTTTATTGGCTACTTCGAACAAGCCGTATTTGCGGGTCACAGCTCCCGAAAATGCACCACGCTCATGCCCAAATAGTTCGCTCTCTAGAAGATCTGAGGGAATTGATGCACAATTAATGGCCACAAAGGGTTGATCCTTGCGTGGACCCTGATCATGGATAGATTTTGCCACTAGCTCCTTTCCAGTACCAGTTTCTCCTGTTATCATGACGGGAATGTCAGATTGTGCTACCTGCTTAATTTCTTTTTTAACTTTTTTAACACCGACGGATTTACCGATAATCTGCACTGACTTGCTGCGTAACATCTCCTGACGCAGCATTTCATTATTCACCTTCAGTTCCTCGCGGTTATAGATACGCAATACCATACCCAGCAGTTCATCATTATTGATCGGCTTTGGGAGATACTCCAAGGCCCCGGATTTTATGGCATCGACAACATTGTCAATAGATGAATAGCCCGTAAACAAGACCACATTCGTATCTGGATTTATTATTTTAATCTGCTTTAGTAAATCAATACCCGTCATATTTGGCATCATGATATCAGACAGAACCAGGGTGTGCTCATTTTCCTTAAAGAGCTGCAGTGCTTCCTGGCCATCTTTGGCTATCTCAACATCATAACCTTCTAATTTCAGAAGCGTTCTAAGACCTTCTCTTATATTTTTTTCATCGTCTACAACAAGAATTGTAAATGTAATCATGTTCCTACCTACCTATCTTTCATTTAATATACACAATTTCATTTTGCCTCGATGAGTGAGGAAACCATTTGGATCAATTTCTCGGGTACCCACGGCTTCTGAAGAAAAGCATTGATGCCCTGCTTTTCGAAATCTTTCTTTACATCCGAATCTACCACACCACTCGTCAAGAGAATGACCACATTTTTTGATAGTTTGCGGACTTCCTTGACAAGCTGCAGGCCTGTCATCTTGGGCATGGTCAGGTCGGTGATTATCAGATCATAGACATTGATGTCCTTCTGAAACATCTCTAGAGCCTCAAATCCATCATTGGCAATATCTACAGTACTACCCTGCTCTTCCAGGATCACTTTACCTGCCCCTGAGATCATCTTATCATCATCGACATACAGAATTCTTAAACCGCTGATTTTCACCTGATCAGCTTCCTTCTCGGCGTCACCTATAACTTCATCTTCATAAATGGGCATCAGAATTCTAATTGTAGTGCCCTTATCAGGCTCACTCTCTACCTCGATATTTCCTTGCATGTCATTGATGATCCCATGTACAATGGACAATCCCAGTCCTGTCCCTTCGTTCACATCCTTGGTGGTGAAGAAAGGATCAAAAATACTTTCTATTAACTCATCATCCATTCCACAGCCCGTATCACCTACCAGCAATTCGACATATTTATTCTTTGAAGAGAGTGATACTCCCGCTTCCTGTCCGATTTCGGCTTCACGTTCTTGGAGCTTGACTGTGAGAACCCCGCCATTCTCCTTCATAGCATAGATTGAATTATTACAGAGATTGACAAAAACCTGATGAAGTTGAGTAACGTCACAAAGTACATTTCCACAACTGGTATCGATCTCCTCGACGATCTCGATTGTACTGAGTGTTGATGCGCGTGTTAATTTCAGGGCATCTTTGATAAGGTACTGAATTTGGATCGGCTTCAGGTCGGCACCTTCTTTGCGGCTGAATGTGAGTATCTGCTTAACCAATTCCTTGGCTCGGTCCCCTGCTTCAATAATCTTTTGGAAATGAGACCTGAGCTCCCCCTCCACAGGTAATTGATTTTTAATAATACCCGCATAAAGATAGAAGCCTTGAAGAATATTATTGAAATCATGAGCAATCCCTCCTGCCATGGTGCCAACAGCTTCCAACTTTTGTGACTGACGGAGTTGTGATTCCAGGGCACCCCTTTCATCTTCTGCTACCTTTCTATCAGTGATGTCACGGGTAGTAATCACAAAACCCATAATTTTATGGTCACTGTCATAATGAGCATTGTAGCTGGAGTCCATATACCTTTTGCCATGAGCAGGGTACTCTGCCCAGGTTTGGTAACGAATTGTCTCTCCATCTAGACATCTATCCGCATTAGGTTTTATCACTGAAGTAAAAAATGCTTCGCCAAAAACGTCGCTGAATGTCTTGCCGACAACTTCCTCAGAGGTCTTGTTGAAGGATTGCACATAAGCTTTGTTCGCAGCGAGATAAACATAGTTGCTGTCCACAAAAGCCATCATGTCAGAGGTAGTTGAAACAATGTATTTGTACTGACTAAGTTCAATCTCAGTTTGCTTACGATCGGTGATATCACGATTGTTTCCTCGTCTGCCTATATAGTTACCCTTGTGATCGACAACAGGATTACAGTGATGATTCAACCACTTTATGGATCCATCTTTATGGTTGATCTGAAATTCAATCTCACAATGAGGTGTACTTAGGGTTTTCTCATCATGATAATGTCTGGATACTGTTTCATGAAAATCATCAGTGACTATGCTTAACAGCAGCTCTGGGTCTTTTTCAAATTCTTCGTGCGTATAACCGCAAATACGTTCACAGGAGGGAGAATTAGAGATATATTTTCCCTCAGGACTCAGCAAATATTCCCAGTCATAGGTATAATCGGCCAACAGGCGAAAATTCATCTCGCTTTCCAGTAATTTTTCCTCGCCCTGCTTGCGATCAGTGATGTCCCAAAGATAAGATCTGGTCCCAACGATCTCGTCACCTTCTCTCATGAGAGTAACATCAGTCTCTAATGACAAGATTGACCCATCTTTATTTATTCCTTTGAATTCATACCTTGTTGGAGTTTTTTTCCCTCTAATTCTGTCATTATGATGCCTTAATACCCGGTCGACATCATCAGGATGAACCAAAGTCTGTATACTCTTCTGATTAATCTCTTCCAGGGAATATCCATATATATTGGCAAATCTCTCATTGGTGTAATTGATATTACCATCTTTATCATCAATGATGATGGCTATCCCAGCTTTCTCAACCAGCCCCCTATATTTTTCGGCTTCCTCTTGTAGTGTTGCTTCCATCCTCTTTAGCTTGGTAATATCTCTACTGACACCAAATGCGGCTGTCACCTCTCCGGAACCATCTTTCACAGGATTTATGGATGTACTTAGCCACACAGTCTGTTTTCCGATGAGCAACACCGATTCATAGGTTTTGCTTTCGCCAGTCTCAAAAGCCTTTCCAATGCTTTTCTGATACACCTCTGCGTTCTCCCTGGGGAACAATTCAGAAATATTTTTGCCCTCAATATCTGATTGTTTCTGATGGAGGAAAGTCGCTGCAGCTTTATTTACAGAAAGAATCCGGCCTTTGTTATCGATCAAATAGATCAGATCGGATGAGTCCTCGACCAGAGTTCTATATTTCTCCTCACTCTCCTGGAGGGCAGATTCCATAACTCGCTGCTTAGTGAGGTCTCGTATATAAAGACGGACACCCACAGGGGTCTTTTTGTCATCCAATACAAATGAACCCTGGCACTCAGCAAAAAATTCATTACCATCTTTTTTTCGCATCATAAAATTGTACAAATCTTGATTTTCTATCCGAGTGTATT
>CAZOBQ010000179.1:0-4017 GCA_964578155.1 uncultured Lentisphaeria bacterium | reverse complement strand
ATGGAGCCGGTCTTTTGGTAGATATTCCCTGGTCATTTTTTAATGAGCGAATAAAAGAAGCCGACATAAAAATTCCTGCAGATGGAATACAACTTGGTCTGGGGGTCTTCTTTACACGTGGTTTATCTGAGATTCAACTAAAGCAGAAATTAGCAAAACTGGCTATATCAATTGGCGCCATCATGTTGGGAGAGTTGCCAGTCCCCATCAAGCCGGAGAAATTGGGAAGTATAGCTCAGGAAAATCGTCCGAATATCTATCATGTTGTCTTTGGTTTCTCTAAACATGAAAATTATTCAGCAGAGCAACAGGCCTATCTTCTAAGAAAGGTCATCGAGCGGGAGACCTTCGAGGAGGACCAAAGTCTCTATATTTGTAGCCTGTCTACCTTGACAATGGTATACAAAGGCTTGCTCTCATCATATCAATTGTCTCAATTCTACCCCGATCTCAAGCATCCTGAATTCCAAACCCGGATGGCAATCTTTCATGAACGTTATAGTACCAACACATCTCCCTCCTGGGAAATGGCGCAACCTTTTCACGGGATAGCTCACAATGGGGAAATAAATACGATTCGAGGGAACCGTTTGTGGATGGATGCTCGTGAAAGACAACTGAGTTCTGACTTTTGGGGAGAAGATTTTAACCTATTAAGACCCATCGTAACTCAAGGACAGAGTGATTCTGGAAATTTTGATGAAGTATTTTCTGTTTTGGTACAAAGTGGAAGATCACCTGAACATGCCATGATGATGATGGTTCCCGATCCCTATCATGAAGTAGCGAATATGAAACCAGAGCTCTCAAACTTTTATATCTATCATGAAAATTTTATGGAACCCTGGGATGGTCCTGCTGCCTTGATCTTTACAGATGGTCATACGGTTGGTGCCAAATTAGATCGCAACGGCTTAAGACCTTTAAGGTACACACGAACCAAGAGTGGTTTGGTGGTAATGGCCTCAGAAGCAGGTGTGGTCGACGTAGATACTGAAGATCTCATTGTTCACCACCACATGTCGTCAGGTGAAATATTCTCAGTCTCGTTGGAAAATGGGGTCAGGGACAACGATAAGATTAAACAAGAGATCTCAGAGACAGTTGATTATGGCAAGCTGCTGGAGAAAAACTTTCTAGTCTTGGATCGTCTTGAAAAACAGGCAGAGTTTGGCGAATATGCCCTCCCTGAATCTGGCTTTGACCAACGATTGCGACAGGTATTTGGCTGGCACAAAGAATCGGTAGAATTATTTATCAAACCCTTGGCAGCCGCGCCTCTTGAACCCGTCGGAGCCATGGGAGATGATACACCACCTGCGTTCCTCTCAAAAAAAGAACGCAGTTTTTATGATTATTTTGTACAGGCATTCGCCCAGGTCACAAATCCGCCCATAGACCCCATTCGTGAACGCATGATGATGAGTCTTTTTCACTATATTGGGAGTGAAGAGAACCTTTTGGCAAAAGAACGCACCTTTCAGGGAGCCATCCGGATATCTAGTCCGGTACTGTCACCCCAAGAAGTTCGTTCACTGATGCAGACCCATAAGAATTTTCAGCATGCTATCATTTCCTGCCTGGCACCCCTGGGGATTTCTTTTACCGAACGTTTAAAAGAAATTCAGAAAGAATGTGCCGTTGCCATTGAAAACGGTTCAAAAATTTTATTCCTCACGGATGAACATGTGGATGAAGATCACATTCCTATTCCCATGGCATTAGTGACCTCTGCTGTCCATCATAATCTGGTAAAACGTAAGATCAGGTCAGATGTATCATTGATCTGTTTCACAGGTGATGTATTTGAGGATCACCATATCTCAGTATTAACGACATTAGGGGCCAGTGCAGTTTATCCCTACATGGCCTACGAGCTTATTCGTGAGATCTTGGCAGAGGCTGATTGGGTCACCGGTATGGAAAATTATCGCTATGCCCTTGAGAAAGGCTTACTTAAGAGTATGGCAAAGATGGGCATCTCCACCTTTAGCTCCTATCAAGGCAGTATGTTGCTACATACTATCGGACTGCAAGATGAATTCCTTGAAACCTGGTTCCCTTCGCTCAACGGCAATATCGGTGGTGATGATATCAATGCTATTGAATCAAAATCAATTAAGCAACATACCGCTGGTTTCGCAGATGAGGGTCAAGAGCTGCAGGACAAAGGTTTCTTCAAGGTTAGGCACGGTGGTGAACAACATGGGTTTAGTCCTGCAGTGGCTAAACAGGTCAGGAAGAAAGCCACCCTTCAGCCCGAGACAAAGAAACCTGCGCAAGGATTAGTTTATCTGAGAGATTTGATATCATTAAAATCTAAACCTAAAAATCGTGGCGGTAAAGTCGAGCCTGGGACTGAAATAACGAAACGTTTTGGAGTGGCTGCCATGAGTTTTGGTGCGCTCAGTGATGAAGCCCACCGTGTATTGACAGAAGGAATCGCCCTGGTTGGCGGTAGAAGCAATACAGGTGAAGGAGGAGAAACTCCTGATCGTTATCTATTATTCAAAAAGAATGCTCATGTGAATGCCCACACCAAACAGATCGCCAGTGGCCGATTTGGGGTTAAGGCTGATTACTTGGCAGCTGCCCAAGAACTGCAGATTAAAATTGCACAGGGTGCCAAACCTGGAGAAGGTGGACAACTCCCCGGGAAAAAGGTTAGTGTGGAAATTGCCACTGCTCGCTCTGCTACACCAGGGATCACCTTGATCTCACCACCACCTCATCATGATATTTATTCTATTGAAGATCTTGCACAGCTTATTTATGACTTAAAACAAAGTAATCCCAGAGCCAAGATCTCAGTCAAGCTAGCTTCCCAACCTGGCGTAGGTATCGTAGCCTGCGGTGTGGTGAAAGCAGGGGCGGATATTATCGTTATCTCGTCGGGAGATGGCGGAACCGGTGCCACTCCATTGGGTAGTTTAAAACATACGGGAATGGCCTGGGAAACAGGCCTGGCTGAAACCCATCAATCACTCCTGGCAACTCAACTTAGAGATCAGGTCACCCTCAGAGTTGATGGTGGAATCAAGAATGCTAGAGATGTTCTCGTGGCAGCTGCCTTAGGCGCTGAAGAATATGATTTTGGAACCGTGGCCCTCATGGCCATTGGCTGTGTTATGGTTAGACGCTGTCATTTAAATAATTGCCCGGTGGGTATTGCCACTCAGGATCCTGAATTCAGGAAGAAATTCCGTGGTACGGCTGAGGAATTGGCCACATTCTTTAAGCTATTGGCTGAAGATATTCGAGACCAATTATCTGAGCTGGGTTTAAGTGCTCTGGATGACCTTATTGGCAGAAATGATCTACTGGAAATGAAAAGCGACTTGGCCGAATTTGCACTCCACTCAGATGTGGATCTTTCAAAAATCCTGGCGCCCAAGCTCTCAAGAGACTGGCTGGCGATTAAAAAGGAAAGAAATCCACTGGTATGCTATCCCAGCTTTGATGAAAAGATATTAGAAACTGTGCACCGTGAATTATTAACGCATGGACAAGCAGTCATCACCCAAAAGGTAAGCAATAAAGATAGAGCCATTGGTACGCGTTTGGCGGGGGAGATATCCTTCCTCTTTGGTGAAAGTCAATTCAACGGATCCATTCAATACTTGTTGAAGGGTGTAGCTGGGCAGAGCTTCGGCGCATTCTTAACACATGGTTTGGAGCTCAGACTACAGGGCCTTGCCAATGATTATGTTGGAAAAGGTATGAGTGGAGGTTTGATAACCGTTAGAATGCCTCGCGTGACTCGTGAGCAAGGACGAGAACACACCATGATAGGTAATGTGGCTCTTTACGGAGCGACGGGAGGTACTTTGTTCATTGCCGGTCGAGCAAATGAACGTTTTGCCGTTCGGAATTCAGGAGCCTCTGCCGTTGTGGAAGGAGTTGGCAATCACGCCTGCGAATACATGACTCGAGGAACCATCATCGTGTTAGGAGAAATAGGTCACAATTTCGGTTCTGGTATGACAGGTGGGACAGCATATCTCTATGATCTACAAG
>CAZOBQ010000178.1:0-4072 GCA_964578155.1 uncultured Lentisphaeria bacterium | reverse complement strand
ACTCTTGATAACCAGGAGGGGTTGCATTTCAACATACTCGTAGGTCGTGAATCTAAAGGAACAGCTCCCACACTCACGTCTACGACGAATAGCCCGACCATCCTGAGTGTGTCTCGAATCTATGACTCGTGTATCTCCGTGTTGGCATTGGGGGCAATTCATAAGATTTACTCTATATCTTTATAATGTGGATATCCTTTGACCAGTTCAGCAACTTTAGATCTGGTTTGTTCAATAACTCCCTCGTTATCAGGATCTGAGATGACATCATTAATAAAGGAAGCGATCATTTTCATCTCAGGCTCTTTAAATCCTCGAGTGGTCAATGCAGCAGTTCCGATTCGGATTCCACTTGTAATGAATGGACTTCTCTGGTCGAATGGCACCATATTCTTATTGGTGGTCATCCCGGCTTCCTCAAGAACTCTCTCCGCTTTCTTGCCACTTATACCCTTATCAGTAAGGTCAATGAGTAATAAATGATTGTCTGTACCGCCAGAAATAAGATAAAATCCATATTCACTCAGAGCCTCACCAAGAGTCTTCGCATTAGCAATGACTTGCTTTGCATAATCTTTAAAGGAAGGTTCTAAAGCTTCTTTGAAGGCAACTGCTTTTGCAGCGATAACATGCATGAGAGGTCCGCCTTGAATACCTGGCATAACTGTGCTGTCAAGGAGTTCACTCATCATCTTGGTTCTGCCGCTCTTGGCAGCTACGAGACCAAATGGATTCTCAAAATCTTTTCCCATCATAACCAATCCACCGCGGGGTCCACGAAGTGTTTTATGCGTGGTTGATGTTACCACATGGCAATGCGGTAATGGATTTGGATGTTCACCGGCAGCGATCAAACCTGCAGGGTGAGCCACATCGGCCATGAGAAAAGCGCCCACTTCATCTGCGATCTCACGAAAGGCTTTAAAATCATAATGCCTGGGATACGCACTACCGCCAGCAATGATCATTTTTGGATTATGCTTTTTGGCTTGATCACGGACCATATCATAATCAATACGACCGGTTTCTCTATCGACGCCATAAGCAACAATATTGTAGAATTTTCCGGAGAAGTTGACCGGAGAACCGTGTGTCAAATGTCCCCCATGGGCAAGATCCATCCCCAGAACAGTGTCGCCGGGCTTAACCAGGGTAAAATACACAGACATGTTTGCCTGACTACCCGAGTGTGGTTGAACATTCGCATATTCAGCTGAGAATAGTTCTTTAACACGATCACGCGCCAAATTTTCGGCTGTATCGACGGCTTCACAGCCACCATAATATCTTTTACCAGGGTAACCCTCGGCGTACTTATTGGTCATTACGCTTCCAGCTGCCTGCAATACAGCCTTACTTACAAAATTTTCAGAAGCAATAAGTTCAAGGGTATCATTCTCACGATCCCTCTCTGCCATAATCGCGGCATAGATTTGTGGGTCATTCAGACTAAGATCACTCAGCATATTAACCTTCGACGTTTTGTTCAATCTTTAGTAAGCGGGTTGCATGTCTATCGCCTTCCCACTCAGTACTCAGCCATGATTGCATTATTGTTTGCATCGATGACATTGATTGCGTTCTAGCCCCCATACACAAAACGTTAGCGTCATTATGTAGACGACTTAGTGTCGCTAATTCCTCGGTGTAACAAAGTGCCGCTCTCACCCTTTTAAAGCGATTGGCGGCAATGGACATGCCTATCCCCGTTCCGCAGATCAAAATGCCTCTATGGACAACGCCAGATTGGACTTGTTTACTCACAGCAGCAGCATAATCGGGATAGTCACATGAATCAGTTGTATCTGTACCCACATCTGTAATAGCATGTCCCATTGATTCAAGGAATTGTTTTACTGCTTCCTTGCACTCATACGCCGCGTGATCTGAACCAATGGCAATTCTCATAATTTAATACTATTTCTTAGGGGCAGTCACACTACGATTCAACCAGGCATAACATTCTTTGCGAGGTTTAGCTTTTCCACCCTTGACATACTCATCGCGATTGAAGAACCAGTCGCCACTCTGTGGAATACGAGCTTCTTTTAAGAAATCAATTTTCTTGCTAGCTCTGTGGTATCCCTTGGCTTTTGCAGTTTTATAATCCTCATAAGCCATGTAGAAAACCAGCTTATCATCAAAATCAGGAGCTGCACCAGTACAATTGATAGCTACAGCTTCGATGACTGCACCTCTATTGGCATAAGCCTGGCCATTACTAGCATCCGTCTTCAATGCTTTGTTAGCCCATGTCATAGCTGATTTTAGCTGTCCATCCAGGATATAAGCATCTGTCATATCAAAATAAATGCGAATATCGTCAGGATTGGCTGTATTCAGTTTTTTAAGCATGGAGATGACGTCTTTTGTCTGACCAATTTCTCCATATGCTTGAATCAATATTTTGATGATGTTGGTCATTCCTGGTGAATCATTCAGAATTCCTTCTAATACATTGATAGCTGAGTTGGTTTCACCCGTTGCCAGCAATTCACGACCATATTCCTGGGCATTTGAGATATTCTCTGGATTACTTTCGTATTCACTCTTGAGAAATTCAATTACATCACCACCAGTAGCTTCCACAGATTGCATGATAATATTGGCTAAATTCTTGTTCCCTGGATTACTAGCGAGTAGGTTTTCAGCCATGACTCTGGCTTCTTCATACATATCGTTTGCGATATAATCCTCAGCAATCTCTTCACCCAGGATTATATCATCAGGAAATTGTGAGAACATATCAACTTTAGTCTGCAAGAGGGCTTCATCATCACCCGTCATTTTCAAGGCAAAGATCTTGCTCTCCCAAAGATATTTATTCTCGGGGATAACACTTAATCCTTCTTCATAATAGATCAGCGCTGAATCAAGTTTTTCCATCTCACGATATGAATTTCCCATATAAACATAGACGTTTTGGGCCATTTTCTCATCAACACACTCATATTCAAATAGTTTATGGTAATTATAAAGAGCATCTGAGAATGATTTATTTTTGTAATATTCGTTTGCAAAGCTGAGGTGTTTCATGCAATAGCGTGAATTTGCTTTCCGGACAGAATCTTTGCGTGCCTTTTCTATTGCTGCTAGTTCTTCTGGGGTTGCTTGTGGTGTCATGCACGCTGAAATAACCATCGTGAATAACATAAATGTCATAATTATTATTGAACTAGATCTTGTCGTCATGAGTAAATCCTCATCTTCTTTTTGCTTTTTTAAACCATATATCATTTACTTGAATCCCGAACTTCATACGAGCATACAGCTCGCTGGGCAGGGTTTCCTCACCGGCTCTGGAGCCAATTTCCCCAGATATATCAAAAATACTCTTTCCATTGCGTAAGCCGAAGTTAATACCTGAGATCAATGCATACTCGTTGGTGAACGTCTCCGGATCTGAAACTAAATAGTAATTCTTTGCTGAGGCACCAATCTGATAGCCAACTCTTCTAACAAAGCTTCGAGAATTACGATCAGCAGGTAATCGCTGCAATGCAACCTGAAACGTGGCCGCTGGTACTGTCTGCCATCCTGCTGGTAAAGCATATATTTTGGCATTGTCAAAACCACTACTGGGAAAGATCTGCTGGCCAATTCCCGCTATTATATTTGTTCGCTTTGATTGCTTATAGACAAGTCCAAACCTTATTGTAGTAGGCCACGCTGACAGTTCTTCGCTCACTTCAATAAATTCATCCGTACCCGCCAGACTGTCTTGTCCATCCATCATCGGCATGGCATATGGTATATCAGCCGTCAAACCCAAAGTAACTTTATTACCGAATTGTGAGATCATGCCCAACTCCAGGCTCCTCCCACTGATGCCACCTTTCAGAACGTATGTCTCACTAGCATCACCAGTTTCAATTGAGCTTGCTCGTCTCAAGAATCCGTTCAGCACATGCAATTTCAATCCAAGACTCATCTTGTCTGAAACCTGATAGCCAAAGCCTAAATGATAATCCCAAATCCCTCCACTGGATGATTCGGCCAGAGTTCCATCAGCTACTTCCGACTGATAATAGGTTTTAAAATCAGCAACTGGTACTGCACCTATACTTAAACC
>CAZOBQ010000177.1:0-4120 GCA_964578155.1 uncultured Lentisphaeria bacterium | reverse complement strand
GGTTTTCCGTCAGTTCAGCAGAATATTTCAGGTTCGGGATAATAACCGCAGTGGCAATATCTTGAGCCAACTGGAGCAACCGTGGATCTTCATGTGTGTAATTTGAAACCAGGACCTTGTTGACGCTCTCCCAGGCCTGACTCATATCTCTGAAATCGCGTGGATTCCTGGTTGATTCTTTGCCCCGCATGATCATCGTAACCTGTGAATATTCCCCACCGATAGGAAGATCACCAATAATTCCCAGCATGTATTGGGGAAGCAAAGCCTGTTTAACGGTATTGATCAAGCGGCGGGTTGAGGGACCTTCCTCGAGGAAATGACTCCAACGTGGAAGTCCGAGCTCATTCAGGCCTCTTTCTTCTAGATCAAATTTAATGTTCAATGCCAGGAGTGAGTCTTCCTGCAGCTGAAAAACCATGGAGTCAGCTGCCAAGGTATCTGAAATGGTTAGCCAATAGGCTCGCTTGCTTGCAATGTCTTTTTCAGCCTGATACCATGCTGACAATTGTTTTCTGATTTCATCCAGTCCACTATTCACTTCATCTCTGCTTGTGTTATCCCAGATAAAGACGGGTAAAACACCATTCTCCCTAGACTCCCTATCCTGCTCAAGGGCTTCTTCTGTTTTCAGAATATCATAATCAAAGGGGGCGATAATAGTTTCAGTGGTAATCTGGTCGACATTGTAATCAAATTGGAACATCTTCCCTTTGGGGAAAAAGAGCGCTGCAACGATAAGTAATAATGCGATTAACGAGATCTGACTTACCCTAAGCCATATCTGATATCTCCGGGAATCATTCACCTTTTTTTCAGATTGAGTTAACATGTATTAATTATAACCTTTATTGAAGCTGCTTCATAATCACAAGTTTATGAACCCATAAGTTAGCTTTGACAATAATATTAACCAAATTTCCCCTCTGCACCCTGTATTTCCTTCACATCAAACAAAAGTCTGATAGGAGCTTACCACCGCATGACAGAGGCGCCCCAGGTAAAACCGGCTCCAAATGAGGCCACAACCACTATATCACCCTGTTTAATCTTGCCTTCAGCGAGAGCCTCATACATTGCGATGGGAATAGAGGCCGATGTTGTGTTTCCATATTTGTGGATATTTGAGTAGACAACTTTGTGAAGTTCAAGATCCAGTCGTTTCGCAACTGCTTCAGTGATACGTAGATTTGCCTGATGAGGAACCACCAATTTCACTTCGCTTTTTTCTACACCAGCAGCTTCTAGTGCTTCCTGAATCACTTGAGGAAATTTGGTAATTGCATGTTTAAATACATTGCGACCATTCATTACAGGCCTTCCATAGCCCTTATCTATCACGTCCTGACTGAGAAACCTTTCGTCTAATGTTGAAGGTGATCGTAACATGAGATCTTCAGCATAACGACCATCAGAATGGGTAACTACTGAGAGTAAACTGCGATTATCAGTGCTTGCCTTTAAAATGACTGCCGCAGCACCATCTCCAAACAAGACTGCGGTATCTCGTCCAGCCGTAGAGAAATCAAGAGCAGTAGACTGAACCTCAGAAGTAATTAATAGAATATTATCATATGCTCCGGATTCGATAAATGCCTTTGCAATTGATAGGCCATATAAGAAACCTGAACACGCCATTCGGATATCGACGGCAGGGGTTCCTGGGATTCCCAATAGTTTTGTCATCATGGGACCACCTCCAGGCATGAAAAAGTCACTAGCAACTGTAGAAAAAATGATGTGATCCACATCTTCAGCTGTCATACCGGCTTTTTCCAAAACCTCTTCGGTTGCCTTCAAAGCGAGTGCAGTTGTGCCCTCCCCTCGAGTATGATGCCTTTCCTGGATACCAGATCTTTCGCGAATCCATTCATCTGAAGTATCCATCATACCTTCTAAATCTTTGTTCGTGACGACATTTGGTGGAACATACATTCCTACCGCATCGATATATGCTTTTCTCATAACTCTCTCCCCTAATTCATTAACCTGATATCTTTAAGTTCCAATTGTATGGATTTTCGCCCCTGCCATTCGTTTTCAGAAAGGATATACGCCATTTCGATGGGTTTATCAGCATAGAGTAATTCCAATTGTTCGGCCATACCAAATCCAATTGCATCTAAGACTGTACGGCCTTGTTTGACTTTAAATTTTAAATGATTTTTGCCTACGATCTTGGGCCTTGGATACCCAACTACCTCTAGATTCTGGCTTGAGAATAGTGGCCGCATGTTACCTGGCCCGTAGGGTGCCAATCTTCTTAGCGTTTCCAACAGTTGCGTGTTTATTTCATTAAAGCTAATGACTGACTCGATCTTTAAGCGTGGTCTCATCATCTCTTCTGTGATCTGATCCATGGCAATTTCCTGGAACCGTTGTTCGAAAGCCTCCAGATTAGCTGGATCAATAGTCATTCCTGCAGCCATGGTATGCCCCCCAAAACTAACAAGCAGATCAGCGCATTTTGAGAAAGCTGCATGCAGATCAAACCCACTGATACTGCGAGCTGATGCTTTTCCTACGCCATCATTGATAGCGATAATGACTGTAGGTACATAATATCTTTCTTTCAGCTTGGATGCTACGATTCCGATCACACCATGATGCCAACCTTCTTGATAGAGCACAAGTGAACGTTTTTCTCTGGGGTCATATTTCGAATTCGCCAATCTTACAGCTTCATCATTAATCTTTCCCTCAACTGTCTTACGTGCCTCATTCTCTGAGTTGAGCACTGCAGACAATTCTTTTGCCTGGGATTGGGTGCTGGCTGTCATCAAGCGAACAGCTCTCATCGCTTCACCCAGACGACCCACAGCATTAATTCGTGGACCCAGACCAAAAAGCACATCCGAGACTGTCACCTCATCTCTTGTGATACCTGCCACTTGTTTTAATGCTTGAATTCCAGGTCGCGTGCCCTGACTGATCAATTTCAGACCTTCACTAACGATGATTCGATTTTCACCGGTGACTTTTACAATATCAGCTGCGGTTCCTATGGCTGCAAGATCCAGAAATTGCAGCGCCTGTCCTGATGGAAGGTCTAAGCTTTTAGAGAGTGCCTGGGTGAGCTTAAACGCCACGCCAGCTCCACATAGATTCTTATTTGGGTATTCACATTGAGGCTGTTTTGGATTCAGGATTGCAACCGCTGCAGGAGATACTTCGTCAGGAATATGATGATCAGTAATAATCATTTTAATCCCTTTCTCGTTGGCATACTCCGTCTGCTCAACAGCCGTAATACCACAATCGCAGGTAATGATCAGCTTGACACCTATCTCGTGGGCATAATCAATCCCCTTTTTTGAGATGCCATAGCCTTCCTTAATTCTGTCCGGGATATAAAAATCTGATTTCCCTCCAACGGATTGAAGGAATAGGTGTAACAAGGAGGTAGCCGTTGTTCCATCAACATCATAATCACCATAAACCATGATAGGATCATTCTGTTCGAGACAGCTTGTAATCTCTGCAACAGCGGTGTCCATATTTAACATAAGAAATGGGTCTATGAGATGGCTGACCGAAGGGTTAAAAAATTCTCGGGCCAGATCAAGACTTCTTAGATCTCTACGCCAAAGCATACCTGCCACTACATTTGAGACACCCAAAGTCCTGGCTAGCTTATCTAACTCCTCTTGAGGGCTATCTTGAATGATCCATATTTTTTCCATAATTGTTCGGTCTATAGTATAAACCTCTTCATGCTCCTATTCACCGTAAAAACTAACTGTTTTAGTCTGATGCCATTGCAGCTGTATCGATATTAACTTGGGGTAGTTTGCTGGTTATCTAATACCCTGTCTATTAAAAAAAGGGTGGATCTGTAAGCCGGATTCTGTCTTGCCCTCAAAGAGGACGAGGCAACCATTGATCTGGATTCAGATTTGCATCTGAATACTAGCTTCCTACCCGAAGAGCATCATATAAAATGATGTGGCGGACCACCACTCTCTTCTGCTTGGAATTGCTCCGGTCGGGGTTTTCCCACATGATCACTTGCACGATCACGGCGTGAGCTCTTACCTCACGATTTCACCCTTACTCCGACACGAGTGTCGGGGCGGTATCTTTTCTGTGGCACTTTCCATCCCCATATAAATATGAGGTT
>CAZOBQ010000176.1:0-4136 GCA_964578155.1 uncultured Lentisphaeria bacterium | reverse complement strand
ATAGTGGTTACTTTGATCCAGAGTCTGGCACCAAAGAAGCCCAGCACCAATAGAATGATATTGGCAATAAGCAAGCTTGCTAGTAGGCCATAGATTATTTCTGGATTTGAAATAAAGAGTTGTGGACCAGGTGTTAAATCATGGATCATCAAAGCACCGATCAAAACAGCAGTAGATGCGCTACCGGGAATGCCCAGCGTTAATAAAGGTATCAGTGCGCCACCTACGGAACTACTGTTGGCACCTTCAGCTGCGGCTACACCCTCCAGGCTTCCTTTACCGAATTCCTCAGGATGTTTACTAACGCGTTTGGCAACATCATATGAGATGAAAGCAGCAATTGTCGCCCCTGCTCCAGGGAATATTCCAATAATAGTTCCCATGAAAGAAGAACGCATAATTGTATTCTTTAATTTCCAGTAAGTACCAGCTGTTGGCCACTCCTGCTTTCCAGGTGCAACTTGTTGAGTGGAAAAATTACCACCTTCAAGCTGTTTGAAAATCTCACTGAGGGCAAACAAGCCAATCAAAGCCGGGATGAGAGCAAATCCGTCATAAAGAAAGGAGAAACCAAATGTAAAGCGACTCACACCTGAAATTGGATCAATCCCAACTGTATTGAGCAACAGACCAAACATAGCTGCGATAAATGCCTTGTTCCAATTCTTGCCTCCCAGAGATGCTACTGTAGTCAATCCAAAAATTGCTAAAGCAAAATATTCAGCAGGATGAAACTTTAAGGCAAACTTTGCCAATGGTCCTGAAAAGAAGATTAGGATCAAGGTTCCGATGATGCCACCCACAGTTGACGCTACGAGTGAAACTCCCAATGCCAGCCCGGGCTTACCCTTCTTGGTCAAGGGATAGCCATCAAAAGCTGTCACTACAGAAGAAGGTGTTCCAGGAGCATTGATGGTCACTGCCGTGATAGATCCACCGTAGTTGGCTGCGATATAAATGGCAACTAACAGGATCAGAGCTAGGGTTGGAGACATGGCATAGGTAAATGGTACTAACAGAGCAACACCCATAGACGGTGAAAGTCCTGGTGTGGCACCTGCCACAATACCCATGATCACACCCAGAGTAATCGTTAATATGGGAATAACTCCCATAACAAAGGTCAAACCATCAATCAGATTGCCGAATAGTTCAATCATCACAGATCCTAGAATAAGCTTTCGAAGATGGTCCCTAGAGGTAAGGGAACGTAAAGGGTTTTATAAAAAATGATATACGAGAAAAGGATCCAACTACCGGAGATAATGAAGATGTTTCTCCATTTACGATAGCCCAAATAGTACAATCCTACAATAATGAACCCAAAAGTGCTCAGGAAATATCCTGCAACCTGCATAACCAGTAAATACACAATCAGGAAACCGATAAAGCTTAAAACGATATCAACTCTTGGACCAGAATCAGAAATTTCTTTGACATTACGAAACGTTTTGAATAAAAGTAGTAGGTTCAAAGGAATAAGCATGAATATCCATAGCCTAGGCACAGCAGCAGGTCCCACTGCTGAACTGCTAGGAAAATTTAAGGACTGTATCAGGAAAAGGATACTCACTAACAGGAAGAACCCAATAATCATAAATCGACCTAAAATAGGTGAATAGTTACTTTTATAAACACCGTATGATGTTGATAGCCACGTGATTACAAGGATAAGTGAAAGGACAGCAAATGGAGTACCTGTAGCAATATTTGCCAAAATTCCTTCGGCCTCATCCTGGAGGATATTCGATTTTTTCAGATAATACTCAAATACTTTAGCGTCCTTATATACCTGCTCTGTAAATTCCGCTTCAGCAACATATTTAATATCTATGCCACCTTTGCTCCAGAAGGAAATCCAATCAGGGTCAGCAGTAACCTTTTTGAAAAGCTCATCATACCACTGAACCACCGCGGGAGGAGTCCCTTTTTTAAGAGCAAATCCACGCCACATGTATTCATTTTCAAGACCAGTCATTCCTAATTCTGTAAAGGTCGGTACATCTGGAAAGGCAGCTAGACGATTAGGTGATGAAACAGCGGCAATATGGAGATCGGGATTTCCCAAGGCATCTCGGGGGTTCCCTACATAGGCAACACCTTGTTCACCCAGGAGAGCGGCCAAAGCCTTGCCCCCACTTTTAAAGGGAATCCACTTGGCATCCATCCCATATGCATCCCATACCTTAAGAGCTGTCACATGATCAAGACCACCAGCCGCAGGTCCAACCCAGTTTTGTTGACCCGGCTGCTGCAGTGCATTCGCGACAATATCTTTCCATTTATACAGTTCCTGAGTCCCATTGGTAATGACACATTCAGGATCAGCCATAAGCATGGCAGTCCAGCTAAGGGCATCGATGTAGTCACTACCACCAACTTGAACGAATTTTGCAATATTAGATTTGGTACAGGCGTACAGGTTATATCCATCTGCCGGCGATTGAATCACCTTTTTAAGGGCAACAATGCCACCTGCACCTGGTTTATTCTCAACCACAAAGTTTACATCTACATACTTAGAAGCAATCCCGGCAAATTTTCGGGCACTGATATCAATGAGTCCACCGGGACCCGTATAGACAACGATTTTTATCGGTTTTTCCGGGAATGCGGCTTCGACAATTGCAGGTAGAAGGAGGAGCCCCGTCATAGCTAACGCGGTGAAAGCCATTCCGAGGCTCTGTTTACGAAATATTTTATTCATCTGGAGAATCATTGAATAAAAATTAAATCTACCAGTTTTTAAAAGGGTTGGCTATAAGATTTGAGTTATAGTAGCGAGGATCTCCAGTTACTTCTTCCCCAATCCAATCGGGTTTAGGATATTCTTGATCCTCAGATTCCAGTTCTACTTCAGCGACAGTGAGTCCTTCATTTTCACCATGGAATTCATCTATCTCCCAAACAAAATCACCCATTTTGACTTTATACCGATGTTTGTCAATAATGGGTTGTTCACACAAGAGATCTAATAATTCAGTGGCATCTTTTGCAGGAATCTCATATTCATATTCCAGCCTGGTAGCACCTTTGGTAATCCCCTTGACAGTCATGAATCCAGCTTCATCTATAGTTCGGACTCTGACAACACGTTCTTTTTGGCTATTGAGATAGCCCTGACGATAGTGCGTGCCTTCAGTTAACTCACGATATGTTGTGGCAGTTACTAAGAATTTTCTTTCGATTTCTTGAGCCATGATCTAGTCCTCAAATCCAACCATACGTCGCATGGCTTTGATATAGCTGATGTTCTCAAAATCAATCAATCCCAGTTTCTTCACAAGTGAGATCACTAGTTCAGGGTCAGCATCTTCCACGGCTGTTGTACGGGTTGCCTGACCATCGATAGTCAGATCAGCTATCTCGACCGTAGCACCTTCAATCATATAGCCATAGCGTTTCTTAAAAACGCCCACTGATTTAAGATTTGGATTAGGATCAACATATTTGGCGATAAATTCATCAAACTCCATATCTGCAACATCTGAATCGTTAAAATCAACATTTGCAGCTTTAAAGACTTCTGTCATTTCAGCACTGGCAATGGGAAAAGTAGCTTTCATAATAGGAAACCATTGCTCAAGGGTATCAGCATTGGTTTCACGCAATACTTTAATATCCATGAGAGTGTCACGAATCTTAATATTTTCACCACTATTCTTTGAGAGGATATAAACTTCACTGCTCTCAACTTCACGTGTACATTCGTGTTCTCTGATCTTTGCTTCAGCATCTCCAAAGTCTTCACCGAATGTTCTCCATTCCCAACGCGGAATGATTGTGCCTAGTTCGATTCTTGCCATAATGTTTATTCCTTTACAATAATTTATTTGTCTTAGACTCTTTACTATTCCAAATGTTGTGCCAGACTGATATCATTCGTATTGCCTATTATTATTACATGACTTACAGCATTTCATATTTGATAATTATTCTGAAGGGGAATGCAAATTAGACTATTATTCGTCAGTTGAGACGATATTTCGTCAGCTGAGGGCTAATCTATATGTGATATGTGCAAAGCTGTGGCGCATCACCCCTCCGCCTTCGGCACCTCCCCTTTTCTGGGGAGGAATGAATCTTCAACCATATAGGTTCCCAGATGCTATTCTAAGCTTATATCAAGCATACCA
>CAZOBQ010000175.1:0-4258 GCA_964578155.1 uncultured Lentisphaeria bacterium | reverse complement strand
TAACCTTGATAATCTCCCGGGTTCCACTGTGGTTTTTGCTCAGCAATAATTCTTTCTAATAAATCTCGATTCCTGATACTATCAAGATCTAATTTTTTATCAATTGCCGAGAGTCCTGCTCTGTGTTGTAATAACTGACCGATTGTGATATTAGTTTTTCCATTGATGGTAAAATCAGTCCAATAATCACTGACTTTATCATCGTAATCGAAAAGGCCTCTACTATGACAAATCGCTAAACAACTTGCTGCAATGACTTTGGTGGTTGAGAAAAATGGAACAACTGTATTTTCATCCCATAGCTCCTTTCCCTCCAAATCTTTATAACCCGCCCAAATGTCAATGACTAATTCGTGGTGATGGTATACACACAACGAAGCACCAATTTCATCATTGTGGCTGAAATTATCAGAAAAAGCCTCAGCAATTAATGAATAATTTGGGTCTATATATCCTCTGATTTCCATAGTAACCTTGCTATTATTTTGTCAATGTCAATCCAAGTAAGCTCATATCTTAATTACGTACGCGTATAACGTACCGCGCTTGAGCGGCTACCTGACGATCTATCCATTTGCATTTTCGGTGTATCCTTGTAAACCATTATCCTCAACCAAGTCTCAGTTTTGAGTCCACTCTGAGCAACTTGTTATGTGTTTCAACAGACTCAAAGAAGTCCACTATTGACTCTTTGGGTGGTCTCCATTTCTAAAGTGACAGGTTCATAATCAAATAGGTCTCGTAATATTTTGTGATCTTTTGGAACATTATCAGCTAAATCAGATGGAAAATTATTTAGCATTTTTAGGCTTTTATACAAAAATCTTACAAATGGGGTAAAGGGTAAAAGGCAAAATGATACTATATTTATTACTGATAATGGTATTGCCACATGTTTGATAGTTTTTCCACTGATAGATGAAATTCTTTCTGCCGCTTCCGGGAAGGTAAATGCTTCTGGTCCAGTCAGTTTTAATCGTTGTCCGCTTAAATCATCCCGTAAAGCTGCTTGCGCTGTAATTTCTCCAACATCATCAGCAGAAATGCATGGAATAGCATTCTGTCCTCCACCTGGTACAGCCATTTTACCGTTCCGGATAAATGCAAAGAATATTTCAAATGCTGGAGCATCACCTAGTATTGTCCAATTAAAGTCAGATTTGGATATTTGGTTTTCAATCTCGATTTTAATTTCACCAAATTCAGGTATTTTTAAATCGTTTAACAGCTGTTCTCTCATTTCATACCCAGACATGTAGATCAGCCTTGAAATATTTAATCTTTTTGCCTCGGCCATGATTGCGATCACAGCATCATGTTCAATCTGTTTCATCTTTCGAATTAGTTTGTTACTCATCGCGGCAAGACAAATGATAATTGTGCTGACATTTTGCAAAGAATTAACTATTGTTTGATGATTTGTGACATCGCCCTGAAATATATCAACATTTTCTCCAAGAATTTCTGTCGCCTTGTCCTGGTTGCGACTTACAACTCTGACAGCTTCACCTTTTTGAATGAGTTTTTGGACTACCTTTCGTCCATAATATCCTGTCCCCCCATAAACGATGATAATGTTACTTTTGGTACTCATAAATAGTTCTCCCAACTTCTATACACATAACGACCCTGCATTGCTACTGCGAGGCAGTGTTCGCTGATTATGATATTTTTACTACTCAACCGCCGAGTCTGTAGCATGCGCCTGTAACCCATGCTATGAGTCACTCATTTTAGTCACTGACATACTTGTAAACTTCGCCTTGGTAGCTAACCGCCCAACCATGATTCTCATCAAGAAACATCATATTCGCGGGGTAGAACTGCTCAGGAACATCCTGAGACAAGAAAGAATGTCCACCATCCGATGTTTTATAGACATAGTGGGCACCGGCGACCCACCCAAGCTTTGAGTCAACAAATGAGGCACTTGTTAGTCCAAAACCCTCAGTTTCGAGCATTGATGATTCAGTCCAGGACAAACCAGCATTAGAGGTGGAGAGTACAGGATAATTATTAATCATCATCCCTCCTGTACCGTTTATTAATGAGATGAATCCATGATTCTCATCAGGAAAGCTTACTCCTGCGATTCCGAAATTGGTGGGAACCTGAATATCCAGAGAATCCCATGTCATTCCACCGTCAAAAGTTCGGAATAGTTTACCACGAATGTGGTATTGAATGCTTTCATCGAATGCGAATAGCTCTGATCCGGCAAATGGGTGCTTAAATGATAGCTCCCAAGAGTCGCCAGCATCGGTTGTCTTCAGGATGGAGCCGTCATTATTACTCAGCCATCCAACATTTTCAGTAGCGAATGCAATGCGGACAAATATTCCATCACTGGAGTCTCCGGTCATTAGGACATCCCAGGAATTACCACCATCCATTGTCCTCAATAGCGTCGCATTGCTACCACAGATCCAAGCTCGTGATCCAGTTACCGAGGCAATATCCCATAATTTTGAGCTAACTCCGGTAGGTTGGAAATGCCAAGAGTTGCCCCCATCGTCTGACTTAAACACACTTCCGCTGTCACCAACAATCCAACCTGAACTGGTATTAGCGAAGTGGATTTGTCGATAAGTCAAATCGTCACTCTGGCTTCGAGATAAAATCCAGACACCGGACTCTTCTGGTTCACTGCACCCCATGATGAGAAGAATCATAAGAATTATTTGGATGTATGGTTTCATTGATATTCCCCCTGTGAATATTAAAAGACATCCTAACTGTGGTTATACGGACCCGCTTGACACTCCGCAATATGATCCAAGCTGTGCCGTTTTAACGTAAACGATATGAAACCCATCAACTCCGAAACCCGATACCTCTATCACCCTCACAATTATGCCACAAAATGGAGATCCTTCGATCCTTCGACTTCGCTCAGGACAGGCTTGCTTAGGATGACTAACCCAAGTTTCTAGTTTCAAACTCAATATCTACCAATACCGCTCCAAATGAACCTGACCCGGTGATTTCTTACTATGTTCGGCAAAACCTTCCAGAGCTAGCGTATCTACCATAGTATCGATCATACTTGGATTTCCGCACAGGAAGATGTGTGTATTTTCTGGTGTTGGATCCAGATCTGCTTTGGTATGGATAACCTTATTTTCCCATAGCTGCTGAATATAACCGGATTCGCCTCCCCAGGGAATATGCTCGCCATCTGGACGGGTTATTGCCGGGATGTATGTGAAATTCTTACAGACATTGGCGATGGTATTCAACTCAGAACGATAACCCAAATCCCAACTGTGACGTGCTCCGTGAACAATGACATACTTGCGATCCGCATTACAAGGAAGGTCATCCCTCAACATACTCATGTATGGCGCAAGGCCAGTACCTGTCCCTAACAAAATTATGTTAGAATCAGGCTCAACCATATCCAAGGTGAACATGCCTGAATATTTCTTGGACAGGAAGATCTTATCTCCTGGATTTAGTGCATAAATCCTTGGTGTGAGAGCACCTGAGGCCACCATGGTGATATAAAATTCAATGTATTCCTTAGTCACAGATGAAGATGAAACAGAATAGGCCCGTCGAATCAGTTTCGTTGGATCTTTTAAAGGCTCTTCTTTATCAGCATACTCATGCCGTTGGGCAGTTCCAGGTAATCCCAAAACTGTAAATTGACCTGATTTAAAATCGGGTAATTCCCAGCCCTCAGGGACAACCCGAAGAATGATCAATCCCGGTGAGACTTCTATTTTCTGTGAAACAACCGCATTTAGTTGCAAATCTGGCATGTGTGCTAATTCCTTTTCTTAATTAATCTGGTTTTGCTTCAATAATTTGGTGAGTTGGATCGCATTCTGAGTGGCCTGTCCCCGCGCATGATTATTGAATGAAATATAGGTCGTCTTAGCTTGCTTTGCCATATCTGATATTCTGGGGATCCATTCCTCCAACTCTTCCTGAGTATACTCATAGTCAAATCGACTTACATTGTCCCCCTTCCACCAATTTTCTTGATTTCGGCCGTGGAATCTGAGATAAGCAATGGATGAGGTAACCTGTTGATACTGAGGCATTCCCCCTTTGACCTCCGGTGAATCTAGCATGCTGATTCCCCAGGCTCTTTGCTGTAGCTCATGGAAAACTGAATCGCGGATCCAGTCCGGATTCCTGAATTCCACCACTAGGGGTAAACTGGACATATCTTCCAATAGGTTTAATAAATATTTTCTATTCTCAGCTGTGTATTTGAAAGAATATGGAAATTGTAGCAAAACGGTGGCTA
>CAZOBQ010000174.1:0-4332 GCA_964578155.1 uncultured Lentisphaeria bacterium | reverse complement strand
ATATTCAGTTGAGCACCAATCTCTTTAGAAGAGAAACCATTTTTTATCAAATTACAGATTTCAATTTCCCGGGTTGTTAAACTATACATTTTGCTTGTCAATTTTTCACCAAAGGGCGACACAAGTTCATGAAGACCCTTTTCAAGCATTTTTATGTATTCCAGGTCGAAGCTTGAGCCCTTCTTTTGCATGTTTTCCAATGTTGGAAGCAGGAGTCGTTCCACATTAATAAGGACCCGCTCCTCAATCCTCACCTTTTCCTGCTGGAGTTGGCTGATGACTTCCCGCAATGCAGTATTCTTTTCACCAAGCAGAGTATTTAAATTCTTAAGATCAGTTTGTTGATTTTTAATCTGTGTTGCTGCTTCCCTAGATTCAGTAACATCTCTCAAGATAAATGTCATGCCCTGAGTCTCCTCCTGAATGAAGGGTGCGGTGGCTTCTATGATTGTACCATCCCACTCCAGTTCCATATGAGCCGCTTTTCCCTTTAAGACGTTAGCAATCAGATTTAAAGCAGCGGATAAGGTCTTGGCTGAAAGAAAGTTTTTTGCGAGTGCACTCACATTTTGTCCAATAAGATCCTGTTTTGGGATACTAGACATATCTGCTAATCTTTGATTAACCTTCAACACCTTCCCTTTTTTGTCCGTATACACAATGCCTTCAGGCAGACCTTCAAATATTGCCTGGTACTGCTCCTCGCTCTTTGCCAGCTCTGAAACAAGGTATCGTTGTTCGGTGACATCTCTGATAATGACAATACTTCCGAAGCGCAAATCCACAAGTGCAGGAGGGCTTATCTCAAAAATTTTATCATTGTCTTCAATCTCAAACATGTCAATCGGTTTTCCGGCCAACGCTTTTGAAATGATAACGAGCATTTTTGCAAGATCTTTGGCTTTTAAGAATCTCTTAGCAATAAAAGCCGCTGATTTACCTTCAATCTCAGCCGCGGATAACCCAGTGCTTTTCTCGAAAGCATTGTTAACAGCAAGAATTTTACCTTTTGGACTTAGGTGGATTAGCCCTTCATGGGCTTTTTGAAAGATGATATCGTAATGAAGCTTATGGTGTCCTGCTTCTTCTCTTAGAAGGAGATTCTCTTTTTGTAGCGCCTGAAGCTCATCCGTCAGCTCACTTGGATTGACAGTTTTATCACTCATATAAGAAAACCCTCATGCATAGGTCGATAATATAATGCTACCCCTTGCTTGAAATATATAAGCAACTAGGAAGTGTCCTAATTATACTGCCCATATGTTTAAATCCATTCGGTGGGATGTTTTGTGAAGTTGAAGATAGAGTTTGAATTGAAGCTATATATTAACAACAGGCTAGGGAAAAGGGTGGACTCTTCATAATCCTTTAACAACCAATCCATTGCTTCTTCATTCTCCCTGAAAGTTTTGAATTGAATGCCTCGGTTTTGAGCCACGAGTGTAAAGAATTGATAAAGTTTATGACGTCCCTTCGGGCTAATAAAAGCAACTTTTGGATAGAGATCTATGAATTGAGCTTTTAGGTCATTGGGACGATTAAAAGCCATATACTGTGGAATGTTTATATTCAACTTGCTGTGATCAATTAAGACGTGAACGGTATCATGCTTACGTGATACGTTGACGATCTCTTTTGTTGCAGCATCGCTATCTGGAACGTTCCATTTACCTTCAGAGTGACTTCTAATGATTCGAAGCTTTTCATCATATGATACTTCATATTTCATAGTAGACTCCAACCCCGTTGATTGACCGACAATATAGTGAAAAATTTAATTAAAAGTGAAAATATCCGTATTCCACTTTAATTGGTCTCAGATATAGCTATTTTTGCTTCCTCTAGCTCAGTATTGTTCCTACAAGGAATCATCCGGCATGTGAGATTAACACCTGAATTAGTATTTACTAAAATTTACACACTTGAAATGCATTCAAAGTGAAGTATAACACAAGATCTGTTCAAGGCGGGGGACAAGAGTAGAAAAACAAGCTTGAAGTATGAACTCGGTCTCTATATAATGCCAGACATCCTCCCGGAGTGATGTAGAAGTACTTTAAAAAACAATCTTGAGTCCACGCTGAGGTGATATAAAAATATGCTGTCAAAAAATGTTCTTACGACAAAAAGGGGAAGGCTCTTGGCTTTTTCCCTCCTGTATTTATCGGAAGGAATTCCCTTTGGGTTTAGTGCAATTGCATTAGCAACACACCTTCGCATGAGCGGTGTTGGACTTACTGAAATCGGTGTATTCACCGCTTCACTCTATGCACCCTGGGGTCTGAAATGGGCGTGGGCACCCCTAGTGGATCTGGTAAAATTTAAACGTTTTGGAGCAAAAAGGACCTGGATTGCCTTTGCTCAAGCTGCCATGATCGGTACCCTTGGTATTGTCGTGTTTTTTGATTATTCCACGAATATTCAGCTCCTAACCGTCCTGATCGTAATCCACAACATTTTTGCAGCCACACAGGATATAGCTATTGATGCCTTGGCTATAAAGGTCCTTCCGGAAAATGAACGAGGTGTGGCAAACGGTTTCATGTTTGGCTCGTCTTATCTGGGACAGGCAATCGGCGGTGGGGGAGCACTGCTAATAGCGGGAAAATATGGTTTTGCTCTATCGTTCCCTTTTGTATTACTGTCACTTACGTTGATTCTGGTTTTTGTGACTTTAAGACTTCAAGAACCTGCAGAAGTAGCTGTCGATAATCCTAATTCTCACGCAAGCACAGCAAGACAAATTATTTTAAGTTTGAAGCAATTCTTCAGCGATCTGTTCCAGGGATTCTTCAAATCTGGTGTTGGTCCAATAGCTGGTGTCATCTTTTCACTATTCCCTTTTGGAGCCTTGGCTCTAGGCCTAGTGCTTGGAAGTGCGCTTCAAGTAGATCTGGGAATGGATGAGACCCAGATCGCAAAATTGACCATGTTTGGGACTGTTTTTGCTGCCGGCGGCTGTGTCCTGGGAGGTTGGATCTCGGATCGAGTAGGACATAGAAAAGCGCTGGGTGTTTGGTACATCTTGACCACCATTCCCACTTTTTTTCTAGCACGTCAATTCGTCGGTTTGGAGGGAACGGCTGGTGTCACGATCCAGATGTTTTTCTATGTTTCCATTGCCTATAGTTTTACAAGTGGATTAGTGCAGGGAACCAGTACTGCTGTATTCATGGGTTTGACCAGCCCGGCAGTCGCCGCTACACAGTTCACTGGTTATATGGCGCTTCATAACTTTGTGTATTCCTACTCCAGCTTATGGCAGGGTAAATACGCGGACTTGCATGGCTATGCTAAAGTGTTATTCATGGATGGCTGGATCGCCTTTATCCCTTTGCTGTTGTTGCCTCTGCTAAAACCTAGAGAGCAGGCAGGTGATCCACCTCTTGATATATGATTTAATTGTTAAAAAGTTGCTGCTCTGAACGTTGAAAGTAAACGATTGCCTGTAATCGTTAAGATACTCTAATTTGCTTTAGACCGAGTATAGCTTTGCTCAGCAATAAGAGCGGCACCCAGCGCACCGACTGTTTGAGGGTTTTCTGGTAGGTTTAGCTTCCGTCCCAGCTTCTCTTCTAAAACTATCACCAGCCCTTGGTTGTTTGCCACTCCGCCTGTCAGGGTCACCTCACCCTGTATTCCTATACTGGTCACCATGCTCCAGATCCGATTAGCAATGGAGCGTTGCAATCCGTTCACAATCTGTTCTCTAGGGGTATGTTTGGCCAGCAATGAGATAACCTCACTCTCTGCAAAGACGGTACAAGTGCTGCTGATTGGCACGGAATCACCGGCAATATGTAAGGGATCGCTCAATTCATTCAACCCGAATTCCAAACGGTCTGCCATGACCTCCAGAAAACGACCCGTTCCTGCAGCACATTTGTCGTTCATGGTGAAATCAAGCATACGTCCTCTATTGTCCACTTGAATGACTTTGCTGTCTTGACCGCCAATATCGATCACTGTCCCCGTACCAGGGAACAGATGATGAGCACCCACTCCGTGGCAACTGATCTCGGTTGTCTTGCCAGTGGCAAATGCCACTGAGCCACGACCGTATCCAGTAGCTGTCACACCTTTGATCTGATCTTTCGATATTCCACCGAACTCTAAGGCGCTATTGAAAGCTGTTTTTGCTGCATCTGCCCCATTTACTCCAGTTGCCAATACAACCTCAGTTAACATTTTTCTAGAGGAATCGATAATGACTACATCTGTGCTCAGTGATCCAACGTCTACACCTGCGAAAAAAATATCAGCCATGAATTGTATCCTCCAGAGTTTCACAAAATGCTTCCAGTCGAGTTTGAATCTGTTGTTCAGACCAAA
>CAZOBQ010000173.1:0-4333 GCA_964578155.1 uncultured Lentisphaeria bacterium | reverse complement strand
TCCCCTATTTCTCTTCCTTTAGCACATCGGCAATCCATGTAAATGGAGGTAATTACGAGACTGAGCAAACCGTAACATTTACAGGAACAGATCCCAACGGTGAAGCGCTTTCATATAGTGCCACTTACTCCGGTACGGGCGCTGTATCTTTAAGTGTATCAGCTGGAACTCAATCAGGAAATGATACGCCGGGAACCCTGGTAATAACTCCGGTCGAAGAAGGGAGCGGTACGATTACAGTATCTGCTTCTGATAGCTCAAATACCTTAACCATGACCATAGCATATATAGATGACAGGACCTACGACTCATTTAGACTGGAATCACTGGGAACCTTGCTTGCATGGTACGACGGTAACGATCCACATGGTACAGGCCAGGCAAGTGTCGGCGATGAAGTTCCCACATGGGTAGATAAGAGCCAAAACAATATTCATGTTACGCAATCCATATCGAGTAAACGCCCCGTTGTTGTGGCAGAAGGAAGTCATCACGCCATTCAGTTTGATGGAAACGATTTCCTTGGTGTGGATAATGCCATCATGGAACAAGCATTTTCAGAATTTACGATTATTTCAGTGGTTAAATCGTCAGTAAGCGGATATAAATGCATTATGGGTAGAGAATCTGCTGTCTGGGAATATCAATGGCACGGTAGCGCTAAAGTAAATATGTACATTAATAGCGCCGAACAAGATGGTGTCTCAAATACGTATCCCTTTGATGGGCAGGCAAGAATAGGCATGTTTAGATATCACGATGCAAATGATGCCCTGGACCAATGGATTGACGGAACATCAACCAGTACAAGTAATTCGAATCAATCGGTACCCAATTCAACCAATGACTTCTACATCGGTGCGAGGATGGGTGCCAGTGAATTCTTCAACGGTGAAATGTTAGAGTTGATCATCTTTTCCGAGTATCTCACTGACACCAACAGGGAAAGAGTCGAAAACTATTTGGCGAATAAGTGGGGATTGGATGGTAATGATTTAGAGCCTGCAGATGGCGAAACAATCGTTTCTGACAATGTTGCACCTTTTGTTCCCGCTATAGCTGATGTGAGCATTAATGAAGACCTGTCCCACCAAATCGTAATCTCTGCCACAGATGGTGATGGAGATGAGCTAAGCTATTCTGCATTTTCAGACACAGTGTCTGTCACAACCACGCTAAATGCTAATACACTGACCTTGACGCCTGCAGAGAATTGGAATGGAACGGCGAATATTACCGTGCAAGTGAGCGATAGTGTATTTTCAAGCACGACAACATTTTTGTTCACCGTGAATGCCGTGAATGATAGCCCCGCTCTGACAAATTCACTTCCAGATGTGAGCATTGATGAAGATGCTTTTGGTGTGGTTGTCGTCAGTGCTCTGGAAGCGTATTTCGCTGATGTTGACATCTCTGATGTGCTGACTTTCTCTCAGAACATTTTAGATCCAGGTCTTGACTCTGTGGAGCTCGGTACAGCTGATCCGATGCTCTTGGGAATGTGGGGAGGAAGTGGAAGGAACAAACCTGTCTTGAAGCGAAGTGCTGTGACTGCCCTTCGTTCCGCTTCTATGACCAGGAAGCTCGATGGAGAGGATAGTCCTAGACTGAAGAATAAAGTTCTAAATGACATGAAAACGGCGCTACCATTTTCGGTTTTCCGGGATGGCGGGGTGCGGGAAGGGGATTCGACCAGTCTGGTTATTTATCCAACCCTGAACTTCAATGGATCTGTAAGGATCGAGATTACGGCCGCAGATGATAGTGGTTCATCAGTGACGGATACACTCATTTTAAACATCATGCCCATCAATGATCCGCCGGTCTTTGTGCAGACACTGGGCGACACAAGTATGAATGAGGATGCAAACCTGGCCTTGCAGCTATGGGCCTATGATGATGATGGTGACTCTTTAAGTTACGAGGTCTATTCCGACACATCTGCAGTTTCTATAAGCTATTCTGATTCGAGCATTTGGATCTTACCGGACGCTAACTGGAACGGTACGGCTATGCTGACCCTCTTTGCATTAGACACGGGATTGACCACATCAGATACTCTTATGTTGACAGTTCATCCAGTGAATGATGTGCCTGCATCCTTCTCCCTGGTTCAACCTGAGAATGGTAATGTGGTTTCACATCCTGATAGCATTGAGCAGACATTCGCTTGGGAAGAAGCCCTGGATGCTGATGGCGAGGACGTTCTCTATGAACTCTGGTTCAGCTCTGATGACTGGGATACGACGATTCAGGAGATAGATACGACACAATATAGGCTGAATGTAGAAGGCTTTGCGAGAAATGTGGATATACATTGGTCTGTCATCGCCTCTGATCAAAATAGTTACACCAGTGCTACTGATACAAGCCTGATCCAGATCCTTGGAGTTGTGGGTGTTGATCCAGGACTGGGATTGCCTGAATCCTTTGTCCTTGAGCAGAATTATCCCAATCCCTTTAATCCAACAACAACGATCAAATATGGTATACCAGAGAGCTCAGATGTCACGATCTTAATTTATGATGTCCGCGGGAGAGAAATCCTTACGCGAAACATTAGTAAGCAGGATGCGGGCTGGTATGAGCTGGTATGGAATGGCAGAGACAACCATGGATTACCTGTTGCCAGTGGTCTATACCTTACAAGACTGCAAGCAGGCTCGTATTCCAAGACTATCAGGATGCTGTATTTGAAATAAGGAAGTACTCTCTGATAGAAAATAGCCTCAGTCTGTAACTGAAACTCGAAGCCCCTGAGCTCAAAACTCAGGGGCTTTTTATCGTATGGTCACTCTTATGTTAAACGTCAATAGAGTAATTAATGCTCCTTCTGGTTTTGATCCATTCCATCACACTCTTATTAGCAGACTTAAAAAGCTGCACTTTCCTGATTCAATGGACTGGTACGGGACGCAAACTTTCCAGAGCAGACATCTTTTGAGCCGCAAGTGACCAGCAGCGTAAATCCCGTGTTCAGTATGGTAATGGTCCTTTAAAAAATACTTATTTTTCCAACTCACATTTATTTACGAGAACGAACCTAATACGCGCTAATAGTTTTCGAGCAATACGAATAATGGCCATTTGCCCTTTCATGTGTCCGATATATTGATGATAGGCACTCATAAGTTCTGGATCGCTTCGAACAGCCACCCATGCGTTCTCGATGAGCAAAGTACGTAGGATTTTGTTTCCTCGATGCTCCAGCCCTCCAGTGTATTCAGTTTCACCCGAGGAATGTTGCAATGGAACGAGTCCAACATAACTGCATAGTTTATCAAAAGATTTGAACCGCTGAATACTTCCTAATTCAGTCAACCAGATCATAGCACTAAGCCTGGCAATGCCTGGAACTGAGCGTAGGTTGTGGACATCTTCGGCATATTCAGGCAGTCGACTCAGACGCCGGATTTCACGATTTACCAGAGTGATTTCATTGCGTTGGTATTCATACTGTCTTAGCAAAGATAAGAGAGTTGACTGTCCCGTGTCATTGTCAAGTTTACACTGACGGATCCATTTGAGAAAATTTGCAGACCAGTACGTATTACAGTAACGGAGTGGAATATCTATTCCATGAAAATGGAGAAAATGTTTGATGCGTACTTTGGCGCGGGCAGCATCTCTGCTCACTGTTTTCCTCTGTCGTATTAGTCCGCGATTATCCCGTTCCTTGATGGTTGGGACATGAATAGGTTCTAACACCCCACTCCGAAGTTGTTTTGCCAGCTTCCGAGAGTCTCGTGCATCTGTTTTACGTCTACGCTCTTTGTCAGTTGTGGGCACATCGCCTGGATGGACAACAGTGCAGTTGACTCCCATCTGAATTAGTCTGTCGTAGGTCCAAAAACCGCTAAATCCTGCTTCATAAACTGCATGATAATTAGCATTGGGGAATACTCTTTTAAGATAGGATACTAACTTCTTAGGATCAGGTGGTTGTGTAAATGTCTTGTGCTCAAAGGCTTCGGTATAAATAGTTACCTTCCAACTCTTCCGGTGAACATCTAAACCGGTATAAATGTTTTGGCCGCTAAAATCCGTATGCTTAGCTTGTCTCATTGTAAAGCTCCTTCTTGCGTTGATTGTTAGTTGCCCAACAATTTAAGGAGATTTACTCCTTACCGTTTAAACATAGGAACTTTCCAGTCACACCCCTCTTGTAAACCCAATAAAAACAACTGGTGGCCTAGGACTCATAATCCGTCGGTTCGGGGTTCGAGTCCCTGTGGGCCCACGAAAAAACCCGCTCTTCGAAGCGGGTTTTTTAACACAGTGTGTCGTCCTGAAAAAAGTTGACCAATTACGGAGGTCAATATGGAAGGACAAG
>CAZOBQ010000172.1:0-4376 GCA_964578155.1 uncultured Lentisphaeria bacterium | reverse complement strand
CGGATAAAATGAAAGTCCGTTTTGCAGCGCTAGTCCATGATATTGGTAAGCCAGCCACTAAGAAATTTATTGAGGGAACCGGTTGGAGCTATCATGGTCATGAAGAAGTTGGCCGGAAGATGCTCAATGAGGTGGGTAAACGCATGCGTCTTTCCCGTAAACTCACGGCCTACCTGAAACGCATGACTCGTCTCCATCTCAGGCCTATTGCATTAGCCATGGATGGTGTTTCTGACTCAGGAATTCGCCGTCTGATTGTTGAAGCAGGAGACAATCTGGAAGACCTGATGATCATGGTCAGAGCTGATGTGACCTCCAAGGATCCGCGCAGAGTAAAACGATACTATGGCAATTTTGATCGAGTCATGGATCGAATTGAAGAAGTGGCAGAAAAAGATGCCATGCGGGCGTTCCAATCTCCCTTAAGAGGCGATGAGATCATCAAACTACTGGGTGTAGAACCAGGACCCATTGTTGGAAAGATCAAACACGCCATCGAAGAAGCCATTTTGGATGGTGTTATCGAAAATGAGTATGAAGCTGCTAAAGAATACTTCTTTAAGATTAAGAGTGATTTCATCTGACCACCTTGCGTAGGTTCTAAACCTCCGCAAGGATAATACCTTCTTTTTAACCGCTAAGACCGCAAAGAGTTCGTAAAAAGATCCAAAGAAAAGCACTCATCGCTGCCTTGTTAGTAGCTGTTAATCTATATTTGGTCTCTGGTATGGGGGTGCAGATTAAATGAAAGTTATGGATTTTAAATAAAACTACGATAACTGCATGAATAAACACATGCTTGTGGTCGGTTTTGGCAAACTCACTTTTTGCAGTTTAAATGAAAAGTTCTGCGATTTATCGTGGGTTTTTTGCAGATTAAATGAAATTATCTGCGATTTAAGCGTATTGATTACTCGACATATAGCAGATTATCCGCATCACAATCAGCCTTGATTAATTAGTCTAATAGGGTACATTTCAGTACTTAAATGAAATACCTACTTCCACTACTGCTGTTAGTTCTGATTGGTTGTCCTAATCCTCCAGATCCAGAAGAAGACCGAGATACTACAATTACGTTGGAACTCATTGATACTTGGACAACTACTGTTACACTGAAAATCAGTGTAACAGACACAACTAAGAGTTGGGGTTTTGCATTGAGCCAAAATGACTCCATTGTACAAATTGATGCGGTCGCGGGTTCTGATACCACCATAATAGATGGTGGCCTAGATCCGAATAGAGACTACACATACATCGCATACTTTACTGAGAATGGAGAAATCCAGGACTCATCACAGGCTCTCACAGTAACAACCATGGATACCACTAGTCACGGATTTGCCGGAGAAGTTGATATCCTTGGTTTGTATGGTAGTCGATTGCGTGATGTAGTCATTATCGATGAGAATAATATCTGGGTAGTGGGGATAATAATCATGCCTGACCCTGACTCGAGCTACAATGGTACGGGTAAAGAGAACTTCAATGCTGCCCATTGGGATGGGAATGAATGGACATATCACGCTTTTGGGGCTGGGTCTGTTGAATTGGATGATATTTTATATTTTGCAGATGATGATATTTGGGTGTGTTCAGGTGCACCAATGCACTGGGATGGGGGTGAATGGACATTATATCATCTCTGGGACATGGGAATCTTGACCCCTGATGAAGGTGGTGTGATAAAAGCCTGGGGAATGTCTTCCTCAGATATTCATTTCGTTGGAGGTAAAGGCACTATTGTTCATTATGATGGAACAACCTTTACTAAAATAGCGAGCGGGACGAATGTTGATCTAATAGACATTGATGGTACCCCAGATGGGGAATATATGTATGCCATTGCTTATAAAAATACTAATTGGTGGGGCAATCAAGTCCTTGAATATAAAGATAATAATTGGGAGGTGATCTATGAAATAGACAATCTTTTACAAGGGTCTGATGATTACGGCGCAGTATTCAATGTGAGTATTTATGCCGATACAGCATATATATCAACATTTGTTGGTTTGTGGAAATATAACATTATTACAAAATCTTCTACTTTTATCGCATCTAGTACATACGACGATAAGGATGAATATTTTCAGACTGAACGGGTAATTGCGGCCAGCTCTAACAATGTTTTCATGGTTAGTACTTATTGCGAGGTAGCCCATTTTAACGGTGTTTCATGGACTGTTAGTGACATAGTTACCCAAACTTTTGGAGCGGGAAACGCCTGGTCCAAATCTGCTGACTATACTGGAGAGTTGTTCTCAATTGTAGGATATATTCAAAATCCGCCGGGAGCATTCATCATGAGGGGCAAGTATGAATAATTCCACAATAAATATGTCGAAGAGTATCAGGCATTTTTACCATAAGACTATATTCGACATAAAGTAGATTAACGAATACGCTATACCTTTGCAATAATACCATAAATGGCTACATTTTAGTATGATTATATGTCAGTCTGGCAAATGAAAATATATTCTAATAGAATCGTATCTGGATTGGTCAGTTGCCTACTTGTGCTATTCTTTACTACCAGCGTATATGGCAACATCTCTGATTTCAGAGGCCAAGTTATCGATGACAATGGAGTTGCTCTACCAAATGTTCACATTCAAAATAGTGATAATGATTTTTCTACAATAAGTGATAGTGAAGGTAAATTTCTTATTCCTGTAACAATGGATGCTGAGTTTGAATTAACCTTTCATCACATTGGTTTCAAGGATCACTCGCTTGTTGTCAGAACCAATGATTTTAGTAACGAACCTATTATTGTTGTTCTCTTTCCTATAGACCTACTGTTCTCTCCAGTAACCGTAATTGGGAATAAACTTCTACAAGCAGAACAGCGTGTATCCTGTCAGAGCAACTCAGAACAAATAGCATGATTTTGTAAGAGATACTTTTGGGTTATCCTGAAAGCAAAAAAGGATATAAAAATGAGCCCAAAATCAAATGTAGAAAAGCGTGTTAAAGATATACGTAGAAACACCCGCAAGAAATACTCAGCAGAAGAAAAGATCAGAATAATACTGGAAGGTTTGAGAGGTGAAGAGACCATTGCCTCAATCTGCCGAAAAGAGAACATTGCCCAGAACCTGTATTATAAATGGAGCAAAGACTTCCTTGAAGCCGGTAAGAAGCGCCTCGCTGGTGACATAGTACGAGAAGCGAATAGTACAGAAGTTGATGATCTCCGGAATGAAAATAATCACTTAAAACAACTATATGCCAGCCTTGCTATGAGAGCAGATGTGTTAAAAAAAAGCTGCGTTGGTCAGGGTATCGAAGTGAGCGGTATATGAGATATAACCAGGCTGAGAAGTATGAGATTATCCGCACTGTGGAAGAATCTCAGCTACCAGCCAAACAGACTCTGAGAGAGCTGGATGTTCCAGTCAGTACATTCTATGGCTGGTATGGTCGCTACAATGAAAACGGCTATGATGGCCTTGCTGATGCAAAGCCTTGTGCTAGACAGTTCTGGAATCGTATCCCTGATGAGGAGCGGGAAAGAATCAAAGACATCGCTTTGGAACGGACTGAGATGAGTCCGCGGGAACTAGCCTGGCATATCACAGATACCGAGAAGTATTATATCTCTGAGTCCAGTGTATACAGGATCCTACGAGATTATGATCTCATCACCAGCCCTCACTACATCGTCATGGCAGCCAGTGATAAGTTCAAGAACCCAACCACCAGGATCAATGAGATGTGGCAGACAGACTTCACCTACTTCAAGGTGATCGGCTGGGGCTGGTTCTTCCTGTCCACTGTCCTTGACGATTACTCCAGGCGAATCCTATCCTGGAAGGTGTTCACCACCATGAATGCCTCCGATGTCCAGGAAACTCTGGACATGGCTATCGCGGAGACTGGGACAGATCAGGTCATCGTGAAGCATAAGCCTCGTCTACTCTCAGATAACGGCCCCTGCTATATCTCTGGTGAGCTGAAAGAGTATCTCAATGAACAGAACATGGATCACACACGTGGAGCACCATATCATCCCCAGACTCAAGGCAAGATAGAGCGGTACCACAGATCCATGAAGAATGTGATCAAACTGGATAACTATTACCTGCCTGGAGATCTTGAACAGGAGATCGCCAAATGGGTAGAATTCTACAACAATGAGAGGCTACATGAGTCGCTTGATAATGTGACCCCGGCAGATATGTACTTTGGAAGAAAGGAGAAGATCTTAACACAGAGACAGATTATTAAACATAAAACGCTTCAACAGAGGAAGCGAATTAACCTAAAACAGCAGCACACAGAGGTGCTAGGATAATGAACTGGACAACTCGAAAGTGTCTCTTAACTTTCAGCTATTAAGTTCCGAAATGCTTTGAAGACTTACA
>CAZOBQ010000171.1:0-4565 GCA_964578155.1 uncultured Lentisphaeria bacterium | reverse complement strand
TCAGACGTTGCACCAGCCAGGAAGCAGCCTTCCAGATTGATAATCTACTAAATGATGCACCCACGCAAATGGGCTGGTGGGGTATCAAAGTCCAATACGTCAATACGGGAGAAGTGATCTACGAGCGAAATGCCACAAAAATGTTTTCACCAGCCTCTAATGTGAAACTGTTCACCACAGCTGCTGCACTCTGTCTTTTGGGACCGGAATACCGCTACGAAACTGATTTTGTGACCAATGGAACTATAGAGAATGGTATTTTAAAAGGAGATTTAATCATCCGAGGGAGTGGGGATCCGACCTGGGATGAACGTTTCCATACTGATAAATATGACTCCATTATGGTTCATTTTGTGGATTTGTTAAAGGCACAGGGTATCACTAGAATTAATGGTGATATCATTGGAGACGATAACATATTTGATGATATCCCCCTGGGCGATGGATGGATGTGGGACGACGAACGAGACTCCTCCTCTGCTCAGTTATCAGGACTTTCTTTTCGTAGAAATTATATCGATTACAAACTTACACCTAATTATTCCAATATTGGTAGCCCCGTAATTATTGAATCTTCTCCACAAACATCATATGTGAATCTGCGTAATGATCTTACTACAGTTAGCGGGGAGACCGATTCGGATTGGAGTTATGGGCGGAATCGAGAAACCAATGATCATTGGTTTGAAGGAAGTTATAGCACTCAAGCAGGAGTCAAGGAAAGATTCCTTACCATTCACAATCCAACGCTTTTTACAGTCCATGTCTTAAAAGAACATCTGATGGAAAGGGGAATTTTAGTGGATGGTAATCCAATGGATGCAGATGATCTGGCAGATTCAATTAATTATAAGCAAACAAAAATATTGTTTACTTTTGTCTCCAATCCCATGTCTGATATTGTTATTAAGACCAATCATCCCAGTCAAAATTTTATTGCAGAAACCCTGGTGAAAACTATGGACAAGGAATTTGGGGGTGAAGGATCTTCTAAGGAGGGTATGAAGGTACAGATGGCTCTCTTTGATTCACTGGGTATTGATATAGAAAATCTATACCTACGTGATGGATCAGGATTGTCGCGCTATGATCTGGTTTCACCCAATAATATTGCTTCTTTATTGCAGGTCATGTGGAATCATGAATATCATAGTTATTATGTTGATTCCTTTCCTATTGCAGGGGTAATAGGGACGATTCAAAAACGTATGTTGGGCAGCAGTGCGGTGGGTAACGTACACGCCAAATCGGGAAACATGACGAATGTGTCATGTTTAAGTGGTTATGCCTGGACGGAGTCTGATGAGCCCATAATTTTCTCAATCATGGCAAATAATTATATGATTGGTAATTCTAAAGTGAAACCTATTCAAGATAAGATTGCTATCATCCTGTCAGATATGGAGTAGACTTATGAAGGTTAAAAAAATTAGCCATATCGCCATTGCTGGCGATGATCCGGAACAATCCAAGGTTCTCTATGAAGATATTTTGGGTCTGAATTTCACTGGTTCAGAGTTGGTTGAGAGAGAAGGCGTGAATACCCATTTCTTTGGTGTTGGGGAATCAAAAATTGAACTCCTAGAGCCTTTAACTGAGGATTCACCCGTTGGGAAGTTTCTTGAAAAACGAGGTCCTGGTCTCCACCATATCGCACTAGAGGTTGAGGGGCTGGATGCATATGTGGCAAGGCTCAAAGCCGCCAACATCAGGTTACTCAGTGATGAACCCCAGCTTGGGGCCCATGGAATGAGGATTATCTTTATCCATCCCAAATCTACGGGTGGAGTCTTGATTGAACTGTCCGAGCAGCAATAGCTGTTAACAATTTAGTGTGTAACATTCCTAATTTATGTGTATCTCATTAATGGTTACTAAAATGGTAATCATTTATTGTATATGAATAGAGAATCTGAAGGATATTAAGGTAATGAATACCCCAACTATAGAGAAATTAGTGATTTTAGATGTTAGACCTGGTCTAGCCAAAGGGATTGACCCTTTCCAGGAAATTATGGCTACTAAACAGGAGTTGGCCGATGATGAAACACTCAAGATCATTAATACTTTCGAACCTATTCCTCTGATAAATAAGTTTAAAGCTATGGGCTATCAGTCCTGGACTGAAAGACCGGAAGAGGGTGTAATTCATACTTTCTTTAAAAAAGAATCTGGGGGACAGGCAGATGAGCTTCCCAATGTTGAGACTTTTGAAGGAACTGATTTTCAGCAAAAACTGACTTCATTTTGTGATAGAATAAATAAGATTGATGTGAGACAGCTTGAAATGCCGGAGCCTATGGTCAATATTCTCAAAGAATTGGAAAACTTGGAACCGGATCATGCATTATTTGTGGAGCACAAAAAGATGCCCCAGTTTCTGCTTCCTGAGTTAAAAGATCGAAATTACTCAATTATTTCTAATGAAATTAATGAAGATCATCTACAGCTGCTCATTTTCAGGGCTGACTAAGGAAAGTCTTATTGAATAATCTACAGACCGATAAGGCACCTTCATTACAGGTTGTTGTTCCTCCCTTCATTTTTGGAGCCCTGTCGTTTTTCATCTTGACCATTCTGATCTTACTGGCAGGTTCAGATATGCTAGGTCCATACTTCGCGGGGAAAATGTTAGCGATCACCCACCTGGCTGTTTTAGGTTGGAGTACTATGATTGTTCTTGGGGCTTTATACCAGCTTGTTCCAGTGGTGTTCGAGACCGCTCTGTTCAGCGAAAAGTTAGCCAAAGTAACCTTCTGGTCCTTTGCCGTGAGTATCATTCTATTGGTCTATGCCTTTTGGAATAGTGATTTCGGTATATTCCTGATCTATGCTGCATCGCTGATGTTTTCATCACTCACGTTATTCGTTATTAATATTCTACTATCAAAGAGCAATGGAAAAAGGAATATTCAATCCTGGTATGTTAGTGCTGCTGTGACCTGGCTGTTACTTACAGCATTGTTGGGTCTATTGATGGCTTTCAATTTTAAATATACTTTTTTCTCCCAGATTCACCTACACTACCTAAAGATTCATGCACATCTCGGGCTTATCGGCTGGTTTGTATCACTTATTGTTGGTATCTCATCCACCCTGATTCCCATGTTTCTCGTTTCACACCAATTAGATGAGAATAAACTTAAAGTTGCATTCTATCTGATCAATGGAGGGCTAGCTCTCTTGTCCCTTGATTGGCTGATTCTCGGAGGTACTTTATTAGTTCCGGCTTATTGGCTGGCCATTTCCTGTGGGATACTATTCTATTTAGCTTTTATAAAGGATGCGTATAAAAAAAGATTGAGAAAAGGTCTGGATACGGGTATGAAATATACCATGCTGGCCATCTTAAGTATGCTTGTCCCTATAATCTTAAGTATCCTTATATTACTAATCTCTGATATTGAAAGTAGCTTCTTGTTGAACGCCACTACACTCTATGGTTTTTCTATTATATTTGGGTTGATAACACCCATAATATTGGGGCAGACCTATAAAACTTTACCATTTATCATCTGGTTATCAAAATATAAGGAATACGTTGGTAAACATAAAACCGCTATGCCAAAAGACCTGTACTCCGAGATAGTAGGAATAGTTCAATTGTACATGTATTACGGAGCATTAGGAGCACTTATAAATGCATTAATATTTCAGGTCTCATGGATGATAACTGTGGGTAGTTACGCACTCTTGTTAGTAGCCATTCTGTATAATGTTAATGTATTTAAAATAATCTTTCATAAAATAAAACTGGAAAGCCTTACATCATGAAAACCAAAGAAGAAATAACAGCCATTGAAGGGCAAATCCAGGATCTGTTATATGAAGTCATGGATCCCGAAGTTGAACTAAATATAGTTGACCTTGGATTGATCTATTCCATCATCTATACGGACCCAGATAAAGTTGAAATTAAAATGACCTTTTCTACACCTGCCTGCCCCCTGGGCGATGCCATCTTGGCGAATGTAAAGCAGACAATCAATAATGTATTTCCAGATTATGAAGTTGATATAGAAGTTGTCTTCGAGCCTCGCTGGAGTACAGATATGATCAGTGAAGAAGGACGATTAAAACTGGGAATGTAGATTATTGTTCAGCAACTAGAAGAGAGTCTCACGAAGAGCCATAAGCCCTCCTTTGTCGGTATCCTCCATGCTACTTCGAGGACATTACCATGAAGCTCTCGAATGGCGACCATAAGTCTCTCAATAGCCCCCAACTTCACTTGACTCGTTTATCTTAAAAATTCCAGGACCATTTGATTGACGCTGTCCGCCTGGACGATTGTCAAATCATGACCTGCACCCCGAATGATGTTCGTTTGAATCTGCGGAGCTATGCTGTTGAGACGATCTACTGCTTCTACTGCAGGGTAAAGCTTTTCATTTTCACCTACTAGAAAGAGTGCTGGTACTGTAATCTCACGAAACTGACTATCACTTATAACAGTTGGTGTAATAGGCATACGAAAGGTATAACTCTTAAGACTCATCATGGCATCTTCAACAAATTGATCAACCAGCTTAATACTTGCTTCGTCATTCTGCTTAAATAAATCT
>CAZOBQ010000170.1:0-4639 GCA_964578155.1 uncultured Lentisphaeria bacterium | reverse complement strand
AGGATCTTAAATATGCCGATGAAAACACTGAGACAATTTTAGGTGACAATGTAACTGTGCGTGAATATTGCACCATACATCGCGGGACCACAGATCGATGGAAGACCACGATTGGAAATAATGTATTAATCATGGCATATTGCCATATTGGTCACGATTGTGAAATTGGGGACAACGTGATCATCGCGAATTCATGTAACATGGGTGGACATGTAGAAGTGGGCGACTTTGCTATTATTGGTGGAGCTGTTCCCATACACCAATTTGTAAAAATTGGTAGACACGCATTCATCGCTGGAGGTTTTCGTATAACGAAAGATGTACCTCCATTTATACGTGCTTCAAGCATGCCTCTGACCTATAACGGATTGAACTCAGTCGGTCTTCATCGTCGCGGTTTTCCTAGCGAAACGATCAGTCAGATCAAACAAGTTTATACCAAGATTTATAGAAACCATTTGAATGTAAGTCAGGCTGTCAAAGAGATTAAAGACAACATGAAAATCACTCCAGAGGTTAAAGAAGTCCTTGATTTTATTCAAGAGAGCTCTCGAGGGATCATCCGAGGCTAGAGGCTTGAAGGACATCCTTCATCATTAATAATACCTGACTTATGTCATCTTTACCACCCAAGTATCTTTTAATTACCACTCTTGTGGCTTTATTTAGTCTTCGTCTTGTAGCTGGAGATGGTTTTCCTCTGTGGGACAATGCCAACCTCCTACAGCAAGATTTGAAACGCGCTACTTTAGTGAATAATCTTCCAAATATTACAGAAGCAGACCATTACATTGGGGTTCAGTATTCCAGTTCACTATTTCATTCAAATTCAGGAGAAAGTCATCTTTTGCCGGGAGCTCGCGTAAGTGTTTATCCCAATCCAGGCTACAATGTTTGGGCCCAATTTGCTCAGTGGCCAGGGTCGGAACCTAATTTTGCAGTTGGGACTGGAATCCAGGTTGAGTTAGCCAGTGAAAATCCAACACGTAGACAAGCGATGGGAATATCCTGGAATGAAATTTATGGTGATGGATACATCCAAAGAGACATCTCCGTTCATGGACTCTATGGATTTGCATCAGAGAAGCTGAATCTTGGTCTTATGGCAATAATAGATTTACAGCATCTGGTGATAGACAATGATAGGGGTGTTCCTGATTATAATGGAACCATCCTGCTGGCTGTACCCTATATTAGTTGGCTGTGGAAAGAGCAGTTGAGGATATCAATGATGATGCCCTATAACTCTACTGGACCTGCAGTCGTACTAAGCGGTGAGTTTTTACTTGGAAAAAGGGAATAAGTGGCAAATAAGACGAAATATTTATCTGTTTTAGGTTCTTCCGGCAGCATTGGAGTGAATGCACTCAATGTTGTTCGGGAATTTCCTGACCATTTTCGTGTAAAATATTTATCAGCTCATTCTCAAGCGGACCTACTGATTGCTCAAGCACGGGAGTTTTTACCTGACGCTGTAGCAATTGGCGATGAAACCCAAGTAAAAAAGGTACAGGATGAGTTACCTGGAGTCGAAGTGCTATCCGGTCGGTCAGGACTACTTGAGTTAGCGGCTCGAGACAATGTGGATATGATGCTCAACGCAATTGTGGGTAGCGCAGGTATGGAACCTACAATTAATAGCATTAATGCTGGTGTTGATGTTGCTCTTTCGAATAAAGAGAGCCTGGTTATGGCTGGTGATTTGATCAACTCCATGCTTGAAGAGAAAAAAGTTAATCTATTCCCCGTTGATAGAGAACACAGTGCAATCTGGCAATGTTTAGTCGGTGAAGCTCCGGAAGATGTTAAACGTCTGGTTATCACCGGTTCTGGAGGTCCTTTTCGAACAACTGATAAAGTTGCTTTTAAGGAAATTACGGTTGCCCAGGCATTGAAACACCCGAATTGGGCAATGGGTCGTAAGATCACCATCGATTCTGCAACGATGATGAATAAAGGACTTGAAGTTATTGAAGCATATTGGTTGTTTGACCTTCCCGCAGATAAGATCGACATTGTTATTCATCCACAGAGTATAATTCACTCTATGGTTGAATTCGTTGATGGTTCAGTTAAAGCACAAATGGGGCTACCTGATATGAAGATCCCCATTCAATATGCTTTAACCTATCCTCAACACTTCCCCCAGGCCTGGGAGCAACTTGATCTGGCAAGGATTGGGACACTTACTTTTGAAGAACCTGATTTTGACAAATTCGAATGTCTTCAATTGGCCTTTGATGCACTCACAGGTGGTGGGAGTCTACCAGTGGTTCTAAATGTGGCTAATGAAATAGCCGTACATCGATTTTTAGATGGTGAAATTCCATTTACAGCCATCCCTGAATTAATAACTAAAGCCATGGATGCACACGATTTTCTGGAACATCCGAATTTGGATGATATCTTGGCATTAGAAAAATGGACACAAACTTATACACGAAGGAGTTAAAAGAAGCTAAATGGGTTTCTTCTCTATAGACACATTAATTACGATAGCAGCTGCTATTTTCACTTTAGGTATCTTAATATTAATACATGAATTGGGCCATTTTCTGGCAGCTCGTGCCGTTGGCATTCGAGTTGAACGATTTTCCATTGGAATGCCACCTCGATTCGTGAGTCTCCGAAACAAAGTAGACGGCTTATGGGTTAAATTGTTCATCCCGTGGTTTTTGCAGCGTTCTGTTGATGCAGAATCCATCGAATACCGTATACCTCGGAAAAATCCGAAGGCTAGTGACACTGAGTATGCGCTTAGTTGGACCCCTTTTGGCGGATATGTTAAAATGTCAGGCATGATTGACGAGTCTATGGATGGCAAGGTTGAAGGCCAGCCCTGGGAATTCTCAAGCAAAAAACGTTGGCAGCAACTTCTGACCATTTCCGGTGGTGTTATCATGAATACTATCCTGGCTTTCTTGATATTCAGTGCTATTGTTTATAGTGCTGGAATGGAAGAACCAGTAGAAGGAACCTATGTTGGTTCCCTTGTCAGTACGAGCGAAAGACCGGTTTTTCCAGCTGAAAAAGTTGGGGTGCTAATCAATGACCAGATCATTGGCATTAATAGCCAATCGGTCACCAGTTGGGAAGAATTAACTTCAATTGTCCACAATTTACCTGGAGAAATGATCCACTTGGAGTGGCTACGCAATGGCGTCAATCATGCTGACTCACTGTTGGTAGTCAAGGAAACTGTCCCAACAGCAGATGGCAACGTGGATATAGGTATGATTGGTGTTGGAAGAGTAACGAAACATACTGACCTGGGCATGATAGCCTCTGTAAAATATGGAGCCCAGAGTACCTATATGTTTGGGACACTTATGGCACGAGGTTTTTGGTCAATGATTACTGGTGCAACATCCATGGATCAAGTAGGTGGTCCTGTAATGATTGCCAAGATGGCTGGAGAAATGGCTCGTCGTGGTTGGTTAGATATTTTCTACTTTATGGCTATCATCAGTATCAATCTGGCATTTATTAATATTCTACCCATTCCCGGTTTAGATGGTGGGCACTTCCTGATCATCAGTATCGAGGGTATTATTCGTCGACAACTTCCCCTAAACGTAAAATTGATCATTCAACAACTTGGTATGATGTTTCTCCTGGGCTTGATCATTTTCATTACGATTAAAGATATTGCTCGTTTATAAATCCGTATTGAGTTGAGATGACAACTCCAAAATCTACAAATAACCCCATAGCAATGCTCAAGTATTTTCTTGAGTTCTTGCTGTTGATAGTATTTAATGTGATTCTCTTTATTCTTCCCTGGTCATTGTCCTGGCGAATGGGGCGAGGATTTGGTTGGTTATCTTTCTATTTACTCACCAAACGTAAAGCTACAGTTGAGCGTAATGTTCACAGGGCTTTCCCTGACCTCTCCGGTGTGGAGTTTGACTCACTAGTCAAAGCTTGTTATATGCATTGGGGTGAGGGGTTTATTTCTACCCTAAAACTTTGGATGCTTAGCAAACGTAAAGTCAGATCGCTGGTGGAAGCACCCGGTATAGATGAATTTGTCCTTGCAGCTCAAGAGGCAGAAACACCTATTCTTTATTTTACCGGTCACTTCGGCTCATGGGAAATGGCTGGTCGCTATGTAAGTGGCATAGGTCCTGGAGCAGCTTCTATTTATCGAATCCAGAAGAATCCTTTAGTGGATTGGTTCTTAACCTGGATTCGTGAATATCACCATTTAAAATTGATCAATTCATGGTCTGGAATGCCGGTCTTCGAAGATGCGCTCGAACGCTATACGGGTTTAGCTGTTGTTGGAGACCAGTATAAGGGTAAAAAGGGCATTCAAGTTGATTTCTTCAATATTCCATCATTAACCCCTAAAGGTGCGGCTGTCCTTGTTTATCGGACAAAACCTAAACTGGTCTTTCTGGCCTGTACACAGCATCGGGGTCGTTATAAAATCAAGATTGAAGAATTGCCCTACAAGATCCCAGACACTCTAAGCAATGAATGGGTACGTACTATCACTCAAGAGTTGACAGCGAAACTTGAAGCTGAAATTCGAAAATATCCGGAACAGTATTTTTGGTTTCATCGACGTTGGAGAAATTTGGACCGAAAAGAACTTGAGGCTGCTAAAACAGCATGATTGTACTTAAACAAAATA
>CAZOBQ010000169.1:0-4640 GCA_964578155.1 uncultured Lentisphaeria bacterium | reverse complement strand
CTGTTTTGATCTGGCTTTGTGACCAGGAATAGTTAGCAGACCTTCACCACCCCATAGAAAATGGATATGGGCATCAATAAAACCTGGGGCGACTACAGATCCCTCAAGATCGATCGTCTTGGTGGTCTCTCCTTTAAAAGCTGAAAGGTCATCACCAATGGCGAGAATATGTTTCCCTGATATTGCCATCTGTGAAGCTTTGGGTTTTTCTTGATCCTGGGTCAGGATCTGAGCATTTATGAAAAGACTATCTGCAGATTTCATGTTTATTTGAGTAATTGGGTTCTTGCCTCTATTAACTGGGAAATCCTCTCTGGGTCGGGGTCGTTTTGCCAATTTCCATCCCTCTTAAAATAGCTGCCTACAATAAATGCATCACTATAATCCCAGATTTCAGAGAGCCCGCTTGGAGTAACGCCACTTCCCACTAAGACAGGGAGTTTGGAAGCTTTATAGACTTCAGCCAATTGCTGTGAATCAACGGGTTTACCCGTATGTGTCCCGGTAATAATTGCACCGTCACTGAGAAAAAACTCCGCTGCTTCCACGGTATCTGTCAGAGGAATATCCTGGGTCATAGCATGACTACTATGCTTCTTCTTGATGTCTGTGAATATTTGTATATGCTCAGCTCCAACATTTTTTCTAAACCTCAACAACTCTCCAGCATCAGATTGCATAAATCCTTCATCAGCCAAATGGCCAAACACAAACCCCTCAGCCCGGATGAAATCTAGCTCAGCCGCTAATGCCACAGATAAAGCGGCTTGGTTCGCTCCTGCCAGGATTTGTAAACCCATGGGTAAATTGGTGACCGACTGCACGTCTGAGGCTATTCGTGTCAGGGCAGATACGATTTCCGGCCCCACATCCCGGTTCAGATATGGAACATCGTGCATGTTCTCCAACATGATTGCCTGGATGCCTGATTCGCTCAGTATTTTGGCTTCTTGACAAGCCTGGTCAGCTATTTCTTTTACCGTGAGCTGATTATTTGGTGTTCCAGGCAAGGCTTGGACATGGATCATGCCGATCAAGGATTTTGGCTCAGCAAATAGTTTAGAAAAATTCGGGGTATTCATTGCGAAGGCCTACTTTCAATTAATAGTTGTACTCTCTATCCAGAACTGAAGAACGCGCATCCAGAACGGCTGATTCGGCATCCAGGGTAATGGCGATATACACCTTTAATGTTTCCGAATATTCTTCAAGTTTCTGAATGGTCTCCTGCTCCATTTTAAATAGTTCGGCGGATACACTTTGATCCAATTGATCTTTATAGAATTCAATATTTACATCAATTCGTTCAACACTGATGCGTGTATAATTTTGTCTACGGTAAATATCATGGAGTTTTTTCATATGTATATCATCCAGCATCTCTGGATAATTAAGGAAAAGATCATTAATGGTGTTACGTAACGGATTGATCTTCAATGCTTCAGCGGTTGCTTTTTCATAGAGCTTGGTCACGGTATTTATTTTGTCAATAGTTTCATTACTTGTTCCACTAATGCGATAATCCTTCATCTCTTCAAACCAGACAAGCTCAGACTTAAGATGGTCGATGGTCTGAACCTCGAAATGAGGTGCAATTCCCCTTACGATGGTAATCAGGTATTTCATGTTGTCGATGAGTTGAGATCGTAATTGACTTCGCTTTTGTCTCATCCTTAACACGGTTTCGATGATTCTAACGCTCAACCAGACACCAAATAGCTCGGTTGCTAAATTGGGAACGATTGATTCAATAAAGACAGTATCAAACCCGGCTGAACTGTTGTTCTTGAGATACCAGAAAGAGAGGGTCAGGCCAACTACTAAGGTCGGAATGTCAATAAATGACCAGCGAAAAAACCATTTTTTTAACCAATTCATCATGCTGTTACTTTCCTGCATAGAGTGTCATATTGATGTTGAAATATTGTCCCAAGTCAATCAAGATAGAATTGATTTACTCCTGGGGATCATTTAGAGAATGCAATTTACGCGCGGCAACAATTCCAATGTTCAACTCAAACCCCAAGATCATAGATAAGCTATTAAAGAAAATCATCAACATCATCACTGGCAATGTTCCAATCGAGCCATAGAGAGCATTGTATCTCCCAAAATGATCAATAAAATAGCCAAACCCCAGTGTAACCAATATTGTCAGTATGGTCGCCATGCTTGCACCCACAGAAATAAATCTATATTTACTTTTCTTTGCAGGTCCCAGATAAAACACAAAGGAATAGGCAAAATAGAATAGGGCTAGAATAACGATCCACTTACCACCCGTTACTAAATAGTAGGTCCAATTCTGTTGCATCAAGTCCTTCGCCACTAGAAAATCCATGAGGGTTTTGGTAAAGGTGATCATAGTAACGCCCAGGGTTACCAGTAGGGAAAGTATGGCGACCAACAATAACGCGATAGCTCTTTGCTTTAACCAACTACGTGTTTCAACAACATGAATGGAGGCATTAAAAGATTGTATAAGCGAGACTATTCCATTGGTGGAGAATATTAGGGATAAAACAAACCCGAAGGAGAACAATCCACCATGCTTAATGATGATAATATCTTCAATAGTTTTTTGGATAACACTGTAGGTGCTTTCCGGAACAATGGATTGAATCAATGCTAAAATTTGCTCTTGAAGGTTGTCAATGGGAATCAGGGGAATCAAAGTAAAGATCACGATAATGGTGGGGAATATGGCAAGAATCCAATTGAATGAAACCGCTTCAGCTCGGGTGATAGTAGCACCATCTCGAACACCCCTAATAAAAAAAAGGGCTACATTGAAGATCGGTACTTTATCAAAGCCGGGGAAAGACACTTGTTTAGCTTTTGCAAAGTAGGGCTTTGTCCAATGTAAGCCCTTGATCTCATAGATCTTCTTTTTTACCATTATTTAATCAACAATATTTTATGGACACTACTGGTACTTGCAACTTGCATGCGGACAATATAGACGCCCACAGGAACAACTTGCAGGAACTTATCGGTAGAGTTCCAGGATATTCGATGTTGTCCCTTTTGCTGGTACTCTGACACTAGTTCTACCACATGTCTTCCCTGTATGTCGAAAATGGACAAGCTGATATTTACGGTTCCGGGGAGATTGTAATGAATTACTGTTTCGGAATTAAATGGGTTGGGAAAATTGTTTAGACTAAAATTATCTGGGATGAACAGTTCAGATATGATTTCAGTGGTCGTATTGCTGGTTCCCGGTGTGGGTTCATCGAATACTTGCCAGTTTTCAGACCCATCTGGGCTTCTCCCATAAGAAATATCAGCCGTCAAAGGTATAGAGGTTAGGGAATCGTAAATGCTGAAACCATCTTGACCTGTCAACGCGACAAATTCTCCGGCTGCACTTAGCTTGAAGTTGGTGTGAAAACCTTCCTGTCCCGCATCTTCATCGCACCAGATCAGAAGATACTCATTCGCTCCCAGCATCACGCCCCCTGCAGGGAACTGCCATTTCATAAGACTAGATGGATTGTCAGTGAGATACATACCACTTAGATCCACTGCTTCATCCCCATAATTAAATATTTCCAACCAATCGTCATTTTCCCCGCTAGGATCCACATTTGCGTCATCATTTTTTGACATAATTTCATTTATGAGTAATGTCTGTGAACCAGATTCCGATACTGAAATGGAGATAATATCATTTCTTGGGTAAAACATACTCTGTTCATCCAGATCTTGAGCAACAATTTGGAATCGACCATATCCCTCATGTCCCATTGGAGGAATGACACCCACCCAACGATCAGCTTCTTCTGCGATCTGGGTGATTTCCGCCGGTTCAAATCTCATGGGAATTGATTCAACAACCGTTAGATCACCTGGATGAAATGCAATCGTCAGATCCTTCAACCCGCTATGACTGAAGGCAGAAGCTGTCACATAAATACTATCTTCCGGACCAGGGTTTTTGGGCCAATAATTCAACCCATAGATCATGGGTGGACTTGAATTCCACTCTATCTGACCTGGTATTGAGGCATTACGAAGATTTACAAATTCTTTAAGTCCGTTTTTTACATGTGCATTAGAGTAATTATTAAGACCGTAAGATTCGTTAAAATCTGAAACACTAAAGCCATAGTCTAAAGTTCGATAGACATCTGTTTCAGCCCAGGGAGTGATCATGTTTTTTAAGCTGTCGAGTCGCGATTCCCATAAAGCAAGCATCATGACTCGCTCCCGATAAAACTCAAGAAAATGTGAATATAGATTTCGATATTGATCTACAGCCATGATTTTTTCCATCAAGGGTCGAGAGCCTCCATCAATGATCTCGTATGTGTATGGATTAACATTGGTCCAGTCAACATCAAACCAATCAATGCCATAGTTATTATCATAGTCATACGGAATCCAATGGAAGCGATCAATTGACGGATCGTGGTAGAGGTAATAATTATTCTTGAGAAACCAATAATCATCCCAGTTACCCATTAATACATTCATTGCAGCATATTTGAGCACCTCGGGAACTAGCAATACCTTCTCGATGGAGTCTGGAAAGTCACTCAGTGGGGTCTGGTTTATTACCTTAATCAAGTGTGCTAATTCACTGTAATCATATACAGATTCATCAATAAGAGTGAAATAATGAGGAGCGGTTTCAG
>CAZOBQ010000168.1:0-4675 GCA_964578155.1 uncultured Lentisphaeria bacterium | reverse complement strand
TTCTGAATCTTATCAGAAGATTTCTGCTGGCTCAAAGCTTTGGCTTCACCGGTTCTCAAAACCGAAACGATAACTTCATCCATACCGATAAAACTGGCAGTTAGTTCGCAGTTGTTGCGATTGAGGTTCGAATCAAAGGATACGGTTATGTCGTTACTGAATTCGTCAAATCCAATATAATTGACAACCAGTACATATTCTCCGGCAGGGACTCCAGTAATCCGGTAACCACCAGACCTATCGCTGGCGGTACCGTAATTTGTACCTTCCAGCATTACATTTGCACCAGGTAAATAATCACCTGTACGTGAATCGGTTATAACGCCACTTACTGTAGCAGCAGATAGAGCACCTGCAGCCAAGAATAACGTAATAGCTACAAAGGTTAAAGCCTTATTAGCTAATTTCGCGTTGCTTAAATTCATAGTATTCCCCTTTCATGAATTCGCAGTTTTAAAAGTAATAGTCTATACATTAAGTATAATGCAGATGTCATGCAAGTATTATTTATAATAAATATTGCTGATGATGTTATGAATACAGTCACCACAGCAGATAAGCTGAATAATGGTTTTATTTTTATTCTCAATTAAAAATGTATAGACAAATAGACATAGTTTTCTATATTTAGTAAATGAGAATAGGATAATTGATGATAATTGATCGAAATAGTCCAGTCCCACAATACTTTCAGCTTCAGACCTGGCTAATGGAACAAATCACTCAGGGCGTTTACAAGCAGGGTGATAAAATTCCAACAGAGAAGGAGCTTGGAGAGATTACTGGGCTGGCAAGAGCCACCATCAGGCAGGCTATTAGCAATATTGTAAACAAGGGGTATCTCGAGCGTAAAAAACGACTAGGGACCTTTGTCATTTATAAAAAGGATGCTAAGCATCGCGCAAATATTATTGGAGTTATTGTTCCAGATATCCGCCGAGGTTATGCTCCTGAGCTGGCCCGGGGAATTGAAGATGAGGCAGTAAATAAAAGACTGAGCACTATATTATGTAATTCTGATGATCTCTATGTTCAAGCTGATTTTCATGCAGACCGTCTCATTGAGAACGCTGTTAGCGGTGTAATTTTTATTCCTACAGCTGCATCCAACAAGAAAAATCGACTCATTCTTGAAAAATTCAAAATGAATGATACTCCGGTTGTGTTGGCCGATCGTACCATCAATAATGTTAAAACCGATCTCGTAACTACTAATAATTATGAGGGTGCCTACAAGATCACAGCTTACTTGATCAAGAATGGTCACACCAGGATCGGCATGATCATGAATTCTTTGTTCAGTACTGAAATACTTCGATTGGAGGGCTATAAGCAAGCTCTGTTGGATCATGATATAGAGATAGATGAGTCAATAATATTTGCCAGCCGAAGTCCTTTTAACGAGAGACGATGCCTACAGAGCGCCAATGATTTGCTTCATATTGTTCCGCCGGTCACAGCCGTTTTTGGAGGTCATGACAGAATTGCCTATCAGGTAATAAACGCGGCTAAAAACCTGATGCTCAATATTCCCGACGATGTTGCTTTGGTCGGTTATGATGATTTGTTGCTCAGCCGCTCCCAGCATCATGGTATATCTACCATGCATCAGCCTATCTATGAAATGGGGGTAGAAAGCATGAGGCTTCTGCTGGAACGAATTGAGAATATTAAGGGCAAGCCAAAAGTAATTACGCTTAAATCTCGCTTGATCGAGAGAGCGTCAGTAGATATAAATAGACAATAATGGAAGTGGGGTATTCATTCAATGGGGAAAAAAGTAAATATTGGTTTGATCGGCACTGGACGATTAGGCAGTATGTATGCAGAATTTCTGGTTCAACGGGTACCGGATGCAAATGTAGTCGCAGCAGCTGATCTTGTTCCAAAGCGGGTAAATGCGGTTTCGGAAAAATACGACATCCCAACTCGGTATGACAATCATTTGGATTTAATAAATGATAAAGATGTTGATGCCGTTGTGGTAGTCGCGACGACCTCTAACCACAAAGAAATCGTATTAGACGCTGCAAAGGCCGGAAAATCAGTTTTTTGCGAGAAACCAATGACACTTAATCTCAAAGATGCGCGGGAGATGCAAGATGCTATCCGAACCCATGGGATATTTTACCAGCAGGGTTATATGCGGCGCTTTGACAAAGGTTTCGCTGCCCTAAAGCAGAAAATTGATCAGGGACTCATCGGGGATCCGGTTGTTTTTCGCGGTAGTTCTCGAGATCCCTATTTGCCGACGCTTGAATATTTACGCCCTGAGAATAGCGGTGGCCAGATCATCGATCAAGCCGTTCATGATTTTGACATAGCCCGCTGGTGTATGGGTGAAATAGATACGGTCTATTCCATTGGATGCGCCTTGGCCTATCCTGAAGCCGCCTCAGTTGGTGATACTGACAATGTGATCATGTCTTTTACCTATGATTCTGGTGCCCTGGGCGAAATTGATATTAGCCGAAATGGTGTTTATGGATACGATATCCGAGCTGAAGTTCTAGGTACGAAGGGCAGTCTCATGGCTGGGTATTTAAAAGATACACCACTCCTCATACTTACCAAAGAGGGGGTGACTCACGATGTTATCCCATATTTTCCTGAGCGTTTTTACGAGGCCTATGTCAGTCAACTCAATGATTATTTAATCAACCTGACCAAGGGAATTGATCCACTTGTCACCATTGAAGACGGTATCGCTGGATTGCAGATCGCTGTAGCTGCCACCGACTCTCTCAAAGAGAACAAAGTCGTCAAAGTCTCCGACTATTAAACGTGATATCGAATTACTGTTATGAAAGGATTAAGAATGAAAACCTTAAGCTTATTTGCTGACTGGGATCCAAAGTCTGATTTTAAGTTGGGCTCAAAGGACATCGAGGGGAAGCTTACTTATTTGGGATCAAAAGTTTGGCGAAATCCACGAGTCGATTTTGTTGAAAAAGACATTCCTGAACCAAGTGATACGCAAGTTCTGATAGAAATCAAGGCTTGTGGCATATGTGGGTCGGATGTACATATGTTACAATCAAGTTTAGATGGATATATATTCTATCCAGGTCTTACTGCCTTTCCGGCAACTTTGGGTCATGAATTTTCTGGGATCGTTGTAAAAGCCGGTCCAAGTGCTATAAATAAACGAACTGGTCTTCCCTATGAAATAGGTGAAGCGGTTTGTGCAGAGGAAATGATCTGGTGTGGGAGCTGTCGTCCCTGTGCAGATGGATTTCCAAATCATTGTGAATCCCTTCAGGAAATAGGGTTCTCAATAGATGGCGCATATGCCAAATATATCGCTGTTGATGCCCGCTACCTTTGGAGTATTGAATCGCTCCGATCCACTTATGGTGAACAAAAGATGTTTGAATTAGGATCTCTGGTTGAACCCACCTCGGTGGCCTATAATTCTGTTATTGAGCGTGGTGGGGGGATTCGGCCAGGGGATTCAGTTCTTATTATGGGAAGTGGACCGGTTGGTATTGCTGCCTGTGCAATCCTAAAGCAAGCCGGAGCCGCTCATGTCATTATCTCAGAGCCATCAAAATCACGACGAGACATGGCACTTTCCATGGGGGCCACTCATGGTATTGATCCAACTAAGGAGAATGTTGCTGATCGTGTATTAGAAATAACTGATGGATATGGTGCAAATTTAATCCTAGAGGCAACTGGTTTGCCCAGCATCGTTTGGCCAGATATTGAGAAAGTTATTTGGGAGGGCCAGGCTTTGAATGCGACCGTGGTGATTGTTGCTAGAGCAGATGATAAGATTCCTATGAATGGAGAAGTCTTTCAGGTCCGCCGAGCCCAGGTAGTGGGTGCTCAGGGCCATTCGGGTCACGGCACGTTTCCGCGGGTCATCTCTTCAATGGCTGCAGGTATGGATGTCTCTGGGCTCATTACCAAGCGGATCAGTCTAGAAGAAATTCCTGAAAATTTAGAAATGCTCCAGACAGACAGAGAAGAAGTCAAAATAACAATGTTTCCAAAATAATATTAGGGGAAAGAACTATGAATGACTGGTTAAAAACAAATCGTACAGATTTATCTTTTGAAAATACATCAGTGGGTCGAATGAAGAAAAGAATCTGGGAAGCCACTGAAGAGGAAATTGATGGAATATTAGATGACTATGGTATCCCAACACCCTCAGAGATGGCGAAGCCCGGTACCTATGTCCAAACAACAATTCGACAGAATGTCGTCGAAAACAGGAAAAAAAACGATATCGTGTTTGTGCCTATTGGATGTACAGAACTTCACGGTATCCATACGGTTACAGCCCTTGATACCTTTATGGTGACTCAGATTTTGGAAGGCGTAAGACGCCACTCTGAGAAAACGGATCATCCGGTAAATATTGTTTGGAATCCCATTAATTATGGTGGACATCCTCATCATCATGTGGGTATGCCGGGCACCATTCACGTGAGTGATGAGACCCTGAAGCAAACGCTGATTGATGTCATGGTGGGTTTGTGGAATGACGGATTTAGAAAAATTATCCTGATCAATAATCATGGTCATTCCTGGCTTTTGGAAGCTGCCATCCAAGAGTTACAAAAGACTTGGAATTTACCAGGCATATTTAGAATGATTGATTGGCATCGCGCTGTGAGAGAATTTTTTAGAACACGGGATCGTGGTGGTGATTGGGAAGACAACT
>CAZOBQ010000167.1:0-4724 GCA_964578155.1 uncultured Lentisphaeria bacterium | reverse complement strand
ACTCTCGTGAGCGAGGTGCAAGAAGCTGGTTGGTATGACGTCCGCTGGTATGGACTGGATGAATCAGGTAGACCGATGAGTGCGGGTATTTACCTTTTACGCATTCAGACTCAGAACTTTGTGGAAGTTAAACGTATGATTCTGGTCAGATAGGCTCTCGGTAAAATCATATAAGCAATTAGGGTAGACTAGTTGGCCAGCACAGATGGCTATCACGGTTCAGGTGATCATCCTTTTCAATGGGATGGAGCGGATGCTTACGGTAATCGACAAGCTTCTGGTATGTACCTTGTACAAATAACTTCTGGCAACCATAGCCAGCTTCAAAGAATTACCTTACTAAAATAAGAAAACTTCTACCTCATTAAGTAGGTATGTCAAAGTGGGTGGGTTTCCTGGGGCTTTCTGGCGATAACACAGATACATATTCATTGACGCAAAAAAGCAGACATATAAATTCGTAATGGTATGTAATAGCTTTTTCATGATCATGCATTATGGAAATGATTTCCTGATTCATGCAGGACAATCTCCACCATATCAATTAGTTGTGTTATTTCAAAAGGCTTTTCCAAGAAAAACGAAGCACCCAAAGCTTTAGCCCATTCCATACACTCTGGGTAGTGTATGCCTGAATTGCCAGACATTGCAATAATACGAGCGTCAGGATCTTCTAGCTTTAGCTCTCCAATGAGAGTAAGACCATCCATTAATGGCATGTAAATATCAGTAACTACCAGATCGATGGGGAAACTTTCAAACAAGGTCTTTGCTTCGTATCCATCTTTTGCTTCAACTGTTGTGTAACCGTAATGGGTGAGAACTGCCGAAGTTATCTTCAGAATCTCTGGTTTGTCATCGACAATGAGCACAAGTTTCCCATTTTGACTTGGCTCGGTTTTAGTCTGATTAGCTTCCATTCAATCCCTCTCTTCCCAAGCTTATATATCCAAATCTCGCACCAAAGTGAAAAATCTCTCTAGCGCTTGTCTATAGCCAATCCATAAGTCTGACGTTCAGTCATGAGAGTAGGAGAATGCAGAAAGTATATGCCAAAGATGCATTATTTGCACGGATAAAGAAGGTGCACTTGTTAATACCTGTAAATGGTGTAGATAAGCAAAAACATGATCCTTGCAAACAAACCTGATAGGAACAATATTTGGTACTATCCTTAATCCTCACACATCAATCCCAGAGATTAAAGACCTCTTTATCGTAATAGAATATAGATTAACTAGTAGTCTCTAAGTGACTGTGTATCAAAGCACTAAAAAATATTAATATCGCTGATATTATGTGATAAACTAATGTGTATTTTACGATAATTTGCTAATAACAATACTTGGCTTATATTAGCCACTGTCTCTAAATCTTATTGTAGCTCCAACACTTCGGACTCAATCTTCGCTCTCTCTGGTATTTTCTAGTATATAGAACCTATATAAAGGGGAAAATCATGAAGGCTTCAAACACTTTTATCAAAACGTTTGTACTTATTTTATTACTTACAGTCGGTTCATTTCAACTCCTGGCGGAATATGACTCTGATGGGGTTGATCTTGTAGGTCGATATCCCTATGGATATTGCCCAACCGCCTATGCATTTGATGACTATGTCTGTATTGGCAATGGTACAGTCGTGGAAATTCTGAATGTACACACTATGCAGCAGATGAGTGAACTCCTAACAGAGAGCGTTGTCAGTACCATCTATGTGGATAGCACCTTTGCCTATATTGCTAATTGGAGTGATGGTTTAAAGGTCGTCGATATTAGTGATGTCAGTAATCCAATTGTTGTTGATTCAATCTCTTTTCCCGGTCAATGCTGGGATGTCTCAGTCTTTGGTGATTTTGCCTACGTAGGGAATGATATAGATGGCTTACGGATCGTTGATATTACAGATCCAAATAATATCAGTCTCGTAAGTACTTTCTTACCTGCCCTGGAATCGGGCTTCGAATACACGCAAGTTGTTGGTAGCATAGCCTATGCGGCCAGTAAGATTGGTCTATATATTCTCGATGTTGCAGACCCAAGTAATCCAATTGAGTTAGGTTTCTCACCTTCTAACTATGGTTCCTGGCATGTGCATGTTGTCGATTCTATTGCCTATCTGCCTGAATTTGATGCAGGTATTCGTGTAGTGAATGTAAGTGATCCGGCGAACCCAATTGATCTCGGAAATATTCTAACTCCAGGGCCAGCCTACTGGATGGGGTCTATTGGTACTCACGCATATGTAGCTGAATTATGGGGAGGTGTGGAAATATTTGACATAACTGATGCTAGCGCACCTGTTTCTCTAGGGACTCATGATGGATATGCAGATGCCTTCCACATCAAAGGAGATACAATTTATATAGCTACATCTAATTACGGATTGGAGATGTGGGATATCTCGAGTTCACCAAATTTTGTATATATCGGTGAATATGGCACAGGCAGCTATAGTGGCGAAATCTATTATGCTGGAGGTTACGCCTACGCATCGCTCGCTGAAAAAGGGATTGGTGTCTTCAATATCACTACACCTAATGATCCTGTCTTACTAACAACCATTGAAATAGAAGCCCCTAGAGCCATTCATGGTAGTGGAAATTATGTTTATGCAATCACTGGTGGTGATATACAAATTATTGACGTTAGCACACCAGAGACACCTCAAATCATCAATACGATATATGGACTAACTGCCTACTCTATCTTCAGCGTTGGGAATCTTCTCTATATAGGTGGCTACCCAGACCTTACCATTTGGGATGTGAGTGATCCTATGAATCCATTTGAAATGGGGAATGTGGATGGTCTCCCTGGGGGACCGGGTTCTACATTCGTATCTGGATCATATGCCTACCAGGCCAACCGATACGGCGGGTTCTTTGTTATAAATATTCAGGACCCTTATGCGCCTTATCTTGTAGGTGAAAATTTAGAATTTGATTATGCCTTCGCTGTCGGTGTATCAGGTAATTTTGCCTATGTGGCAGACCGTTATCTTGGCTTGTTAAAGATTCTTGATATCAGTGATCCAGTGAACCCTTTCCTAATAAGTTCATTTGAGGTGGGAATTCAAGCAAGGGATGTGTTTGCTTCTGGTAGATATGCATACGTGATCAGCCCGTGGGATGGAGTCAGGATTATTGATTGCGGAAATCCATATAATCCACAAGAGGTTGGTTACTTCAATACAGGTGGCTATGCACAGTCAGTGTATGGAGAGGCAGGGGATTTATGGGTCTCCGATGGTGGAGGAGGGATTTATGCCCTTCAAACTGAGTTCCATCAGGCAGTATTTGAAGCACCCTCTCTAACTACCTCGACCAGCAGCTTAGATTTTGGACCTGTCTATGTAAGTTACGCTGACACACTGATCCTGGAATTCTCCAATATTGGGGATGCCACCATTGATGTCAGTAATTTGAGCTCTGATAATACTGCTTATACTGTAGATTTAACAAGTTTTCAGGTTGGAGCAGGAGAGAGACAAATAGTTAATGTTTCATTTGCCCCAACTGGAGTTGGTCCATTTGTGGGCGAACTGACATTTTTAAGTAGTGATCCTTTGCTACCGGCAGACACTTTGAGTCTGGTTGGGCATGGAATTCTACCTCCGGACATATCCCTTTCTGTTGATTCCCTTAGCCATGCTATTTTTTCGGGAAATTCCAGTATGGAGTCCTTCACCATCTCCAACGCAGGTGATAGTGATCTTAACTACGAGATCGCTGAAGTATTGGATATGGGTAACGGGACTACTTCCTTTTCAGAGGGAAGGCTGAAACTATTAGAAGATAATGCCTCAGCACAAAGGATCAGTTTCTCAGGTAAGGATAACCTGATTCCGCAGATCGTTGACCAAGGTCAACCAACAGTTGATACGGAATTGAGCGACTCCGGGAAAGAAAATCTAAATACGACGGTGGTTCCGCAATCTTGGGAGTTACTAATCACCGACCCGGATGAAAACTTTGTGAATGTCGATATCCAATATGTTTATGGAACCACCACTTCTGAGGAATTGCTATTTAAGATCGAATCGTATCAACCATGGAGTTATTCCAGTGATGTATTCTTTTATGTCCTTATTGATGCAGATCAGGATTCCTCCACAGGAACAGATTTTGATGACAATATATTGGGTATTGATAATGCGATAATCAACTTCCCGGGTGAGAACAATATGACTGGTGTCCTGGCATGGGACGAGTTTTCCAATGATTTTCTCAAGATTGGTGAATTAAGTACTCTCGTGATTGAAGACAATACTCAGACCGCTATTATAGGTGGATCATTAGAACTTCTCCAAAATCCCAAGGCCATTAATTTTCTCGTCTATTTAAATGAGACAAATAATGAGGGTAGTGACCTAGCTCCAGATGATAGTTTTGCAGTATATGTTTTAGGAATACCTTGGATTACCGCAATACCACCAATCGGCACAATTCCAGCTGGTGAGAATGAAGAAATTGTCGTTACCTATGACGCTGAGGGGATGATTGGTGGTGATTATAGAGGCTCCTTGCTCATTTCAAGTAATGACCCCGACATGCCAGAGATTGATGTTCCTGTACATTTGGATGTCACAGGAGCACCAAATATCCTGGTTGCAGTAGACACGCTTGACTTTGGTGAAGCATTTTTGGATGTGCCCCACACCTTGCCGCTTGAGGTGTTTAACAATGGGTCTGATGACCTGCTGATCTTTAGCACGGTGATTG
>CAZOBQ010000166.1:0-4842 GCA_964578155.1 uncultured Lentisphaeria bacterium | reverse complement strand
TCCAACAACAGCACCATTAAATAGACGACAATCTTTACCTATAGTGGTTCTCGCACCAATAAGAGCATGAGCCTTAATAATACACCCATCTCCAATGGTCACATTCTCTTCAATGATAGCATAGGGACCAATGCTAACATTTTTGCCAATCTTGACATTGTCAGGACTAATAATGGCTGTGGCGTGGATACGAGGTATCATATTTTATCTATCTACGATCGATGCCATGAGATCAGCCTCTACTACTACCTTGCCGTCAACAAATCCCATACCCCTTAGCTTTGCTGAGCGCATTCGGAATTTGACCAGCTCAACCTCAAATATGATTTGATCACCGGGTTCTATCAACTTTCGAAATTTAACATTATTTATGGCTGAGAAAAAGACCAGCTTATTTTCGGGATCTTCACCCTGATTCAATAACAATGCCCCTCCCGCTTGGGCCATTGCTTCGAGTGATAGCACACCTGGCATAACTGGTTTCCCTGGGAAATGGCCTTGAAAGAACGGTTCATTCATCGTCACATTCTTAATGGCCGTGATTTTTTCGCCAGGAGTAAAATCAATAATTCTGTCAATGAGTAGAAAGGGATACCTATGTGGTATGATTCGCATGATCGCTTCTGTGTCAAAAACAATCTGGCGCTCTCGGGGACGTCTTTGAAAACGTTTTGCGAGGATCTGTTTTTCATATTCTTTTTTCAATAAACGTACAAGTTCAACATTACTAGCATGCCCACTTCTAGCAGCAGTGATATGACCTTGAATCGGCATTCCCAACAGGGCGAGATCTCCAATCAAGTCTAATATCTTGTGACGAACAGGTTCGGTCTTAGATCGCAATTCCTTACCGTTTAATATTCCGTTCTCACTTTGGACCAACTTTTTATCAATATTAAATAATTTTTGTAATCGATCCAGTTCCGACTCTTCAATCTTACGGTCGATCATGACCAAAGCTGTATCTGCACTACCACCTTTAATTAAGCCCTGCTCCTTGAGCTCTTCAACTTCATGCAGAAAACAGAAGGTTCTAGCAGGTGCGATCTGCTCCACGAAATCTTGCTCAAGTGAATAGAATGACATGTACTGCGTACCCAGCGATTGCAGTTTGTAATCAATGAGGAATGTCACTCGAAATTGGTTTGACGGAAGCGCGTGAATATCTACACCCTTTTCAGGATCAGAATAGGTAATGGTCTTATCGAGGATCAAATACTCTCTGGGAGCATCCTGTTCTTCAAAACCGGCATCAAGTAAGATTTCAACAAATGGGATGGCACTTCCATCCATCACTGGTGGCTCTTTATTATCCAATTCGATAAGAATATTATCAATTTCCAAACCACTAATTGCGGCCAGGACATGTTCGGTAGTATGGATACGTGAACCGTTGTGTTCTAAAGTGGTTCCTCTAGAAATATCCACAACATGATCAATATCTGCAGGAATAGGTTTAGCATTTGGGACATCAGTCCTGAGAAACCGAATCCCTGTGTTTTGAGCAGCTGGCTTAAAAGTCATCCGAGTTTGTACACCCGTATGTAAGCCGATACCTGCTATTGACACGGCCTTCTTAATACTTCTTTGATTTTCTCTTCTATCCTGCATCTACTTCAAATCCTTTATTTCCCTGTCAGAGCATCCACTTAGGATTTATTTACTTGTTTTTCAAGTGTTTTAACGGCTTTGTACAATTCAGGTAACTTCTTTATTATGGCTTCTATTTTTAATTCTTCTCGATGTGATCGTGCAGGAAAACCGCTTACCATAGTACCATCAGGGACATCCCGAGTGACTCCACCCCGGGAAGCAATTGATACATCATTGCCAACCTTCACGTGACCTATGACACCACTCTGTCCACCCATTTGTACTCTATCCCCCAATACAGTACTACCGGCGATACCAATTTGAGCAGTAAGAAAACAATTTTTTCCAATTCTGACATTGTGGGCGATGTGTACCAAATTATCTAGTTTTGTTCCATCGCCAATAGTGGTAGCACCTATTGAACCTCGATCTATAGCACAGTTGGATCCGATTTCAACATGATTGCCCAGGATGACATTCCCCGTCTGGGGAATTTTCTGAATTTCACCGGATTCGACGGCAAAACCGAAACCATCACTTCCAATAACGGCACCACTATGAACGATACAATGTTCACCTAAAAGACTTTCGTTATACAGTACCACATTGGGATAGATATGGGAATAGGCTCCTATTCTGGAACCCTCACCAACAACGACATTGCTCTCCAGAATAACATGCTCTCCCACTTCCACACCCGATGCGATGATCACACCTGCTCCAATTTCTGCAGATTTGGGAATAGAAACTTGAGGGTCAATGATAGCAGATGCATGAACCCCAGGCCGAATTTCACGTTCCTGCTGGTTCAATATCTTGAGTGCCATGAGCATACTTTGCTGAGTGTTTGAAGACCTGAGCAGGTTCGGAAACGTAATTTCCATATCCTCAGGGACGATCAAGGCTACTGCTTTGGTTGTTTTGCTATATTTCAGATATTTAGGATTTGATAAAAATGAAATTTCAGTCGACGTAGCGACTTCAATTTCATTGAGTTTTGAAACCTCTATGGTTTCATCACCCTCCAGCTTGACACCTAATAGGTGTGCAAGTTTACCTAGATTTATAGCCACAGGAGTGCTAGGCCTCTATTTCTCTAGCTCCTTCAGAACTTTTTCGGTGAGATCGTATTTATCCTGAGCATAGAGTACATTACCGGCAACCGTATCAAAAATAAAATCATAGCTACCATCTTCACCTACTTTTTTGATCGCTGTATTGATCTTTTGTAAAACCGGATCTGCTAGAGCTTGTTGTTTCTGATAGAATTCACCCTGTGGACCAAGTTTCTCAACCTGAAATCTTTGAATCTCTTCAGCAAGTCTACGCATATCACTCTCTTTAGTTGCGCGATTGCTCTCAGTCATAAGAAATTTCTGTCTCTCATAATCCTTCTGCAAACTGTCAAGTGATGCTGCCATAGCATAATATTGTGTTTCCAGTTTCCGTCCCTCGACTTCAAGCTTACTTTGAGCTTCTTTGAACTCCTGAAATTGAGATAGGATATATTCAGAGTTTATATAACCAAACTTCTGACCAAACGCTGCAACAGACAGCGCCAGTAATAAAATAATACGAATCGTAGCTTTGTTCAAAATGGTGTCTCCTTAACCAATTAAATCTTAAAATTGTTGACCGAAAATAAAATGATATTCCGGTGATTTCCAGTCTGGTACAGGATCCTGATCAAAGCCCCAACCAATATCTATACCCAGCATCCCAAGTGGAGGCATAATAACGCGGCCACCAAAACCAACTGACCTCTTCAGGTCAAATAGATTACTTGAATCAAAATTATCCCAAACGTTACCTGCCTCAGCAAACCCGATCAAATACATCATTGGACTTGGAGACAATAACAAGCGCATTTCAAGTGTATACTTGAAAGACGCCATCCCGCCAAAATAAGCGTCGCCATCTAAAGTTCCAACAGATCGTTCGGCATAACCACGAAGTGCACTTCCATAGATCAAGCCCGCACCACCCATAAAAAAGTACTCATCATAGGGAATAATATGCGTTGAATCCAGTTGTAGAGGTTCTAACAAGCCACCTTCAAGATAGTTACGCATGGTAAGCTTATCTTTCCAGATTGGTGTATACCATTCTAGACTGGCTTTCTGTTTAAAGAAGCTCTCATTTCCCCCTAGTAGCCCCCCACTATAGACTGAGTTCAATGTGAGAACTGATCCAGATGTTGGGAATTCGGGAGCATTACGAGAATCTCTAGTAATAGTTTGAGTTAAACTAATTCCAGAGGTCTGCTCAAGGTGCCCTGGGTTTACGCGATCAAAAATGCTTTGATAATAAATTTTGTCCAGATCATACCTATCTCTGGTTGCCCTGAACATCCAGCGACCGCGAAAATAGTTGTCAGGCCATTGAAAACGACGACCAAAGGTGATAGAGCCACCCGTGGTGTGAACATCGTAAGGTGTGGAGTAGTTAGATTGGTAACTTAAATAGGAAGCTGAATTTCCCTGACTCCTATTTTGGTCAAAGACACTGATTCCCAACAGATTTGGGGTATCAAACAACCAGGGTTCCATAAAGCTGACGGAAAGTGCTTCGTAACTATAGGCCCGTTGAAAATTGAATGACAATTGCTGGCCATTTCCACGAAAGTTAGGGAATTGCAAGCCAACTGTTCCAATAAATCCATCACGTTCACTATATCCAGCACTGGCTGTAGCAGTTCCTGTATTCTTTTCCTCTACCTCAAAGACCAGATCAATCTCATCTTCATCATACGGAATTACATCAGGAACCACATTCCCAAAGTAGTTCAGAATCATGATCTCTCGCTGCGAACGCATTAAGGCCGTTCTGCTAAACAGATCTCCAGGAAATATTCTAAGCTCTCTACGGATCACATTCTCTTTGGTCTTATCATTACCAATAATTTTGATATGACGAACATGAACCGGATTCATTTCATTGATTTCCAGTGTCAAATTGACAGTATCAGCAGCAACTGGTTTTTCAATAGGAATGATTTGACTGTAGAGGTATCCCTTATCCATATAAGGTCCGCGGACACCTAATTCAATGGCTTCCATCAGTTTCTCAGAATTGTAGACATCACCCCTGGCAATACCCAGGGCTGCCAAAATATCTTCAGATTCAACTACCTCGTTGCCTGTAACCTTCACATCCCCGTAGTGATACTTTTCACCTTCATACAGATCGATCTGGAAAAACATTTTCTTTAGATCTTCTGAGTAATAGAGGCTGTCTCCTAGAACTTCA
>CAZOBQ010000165.1:0-4929 GCA_964578155.1 uncultured Lentisphaeria bacterium | reverse complement strand
GGTTATCAAGAGTAATCAACGTCGCGAACCATTCGATCGTGAAAAGATTCTAAAGAGTATTGCTATTGCCTGTAGTAAACGGCCGGTGAATAGTGCTCAAATGAATCAAACAGCTGATTTGATCCTACAGGATGTCAATAGTTTTGGCTCTTCCGAAGTTCATGCCAAGGATATTGGAGAATTAGTCATGAAGCATTTGAAAGAACTGGATGAAATCGCTTATGTTCGGTTTGCCAGTGTTTATCGAAAGTTTGAAGATGTCAAGGAATTCAGAGCCGAATTAGATGACATCTAATTCTTTATATTTTAAATGATCCCAAATGATCGAAATTAAAAATCTACATAAATCTTTTGGTGACTTAAATGTCCTGAATGGTGTCAGTATGAGCATCCAGGAAGGGCAAAGTATGGTTGTGATGGGGAAAAGTGGGCAGGGGAAAAGTGTTCTCCTCAAACTTATTACCCGTTTGTTGTTCCCTGATGAGGGACAAATCTTTATCGATGATGATGAACTGGGCAAACTGCAAGGCAAAGATTTAGATGCTTGTCGGCTCAAATTTGGAATGCTATTCCAATCAGCAGCCCTCTTTGATAGCTTGAATATTTACGACAATGTGGGAATTGGACTCAAAGCATACAATCGATATTCTGATTCAGAAATTAGTAAGATTACCAAAGAAAGTTTGAATAGAGTTGGACTAGAAGATGTGGGGGAGAAATTTCCATCTGAGCTAAGTGGTGGTATGCGAAAACGTGTTGGTCTGGCCAGAGTTGTGGCGATGAAACCTAAGTATATCCTTTATGATGAGCCCACAACAGGGTTAGATCCTGTCACTAGCGCCCAGATAGCAAAACTCATCAAAGAAATGCAGGTTGATTTGAACGTAACCAGTATTATTGTGACCCATGACATACCAACTGGCTTTTTTCTAGCAGATCAGGTTGTTTTATTGGATCGCGGGAACTTTTCTTTCACTGGTAGCGTGGAACAGATGAAAAATTCACCCTTAGAATCGGTCAAAGATTTTATTCGTGGATACAACAAAGAAGCTGATTTGAAAAACAGGTGAGATTTATCCCTAGCTTAAGTAAGAGTCACAAGGACATAAGTGAAGGAATTACATTGATTAGCGAAGGGTTAAAATTATATTCGCCTGATTTAAATGAGGAGGGCTTATTACAAGAAAACGTTAGTGGTGTGTTTAGAGGTTTATCCTCAAAAAATGAATAGGAACCTAGCGTTCATCTTTTTTAAGTTGATACCGAATGTAATATGAAACATTCGGTTTTTTTTGAATTAGGAGTTTAATACGATGAGATCGTTTAAAATGATAAAATATTTGCTTGGAGCTTTGATGCTCATGTCGGTTGCATTCTCGCAGAGTGCATTGTTTTTACTCATTGCACCAGGTGCAAGAGCCGGAGGTATGGGTGAAGCGCAAGTCGCTTTGGCCGATGATGCCTATGCTACATTCTGGAATCCTGCAGGACTGGGATTTCAGGAAGGTTATGAAATAGTAGGAATGCATGTAAACTGGTTACCTGGTTTAGTTGATGATATGTATTATGATTTCTTGGGTGGACGTGTACCTGTGGAAAATCTAGGTGTATTTGGTGGTCATATCATTTATTTAAATGCCGGAGAACAGCAGTATACAGGACCTAACCAGGAAGATCTTGGAACATTTCTAACCTATTTTACCTCAGGGGCAATCAGTTATAGTACATTGATTACTGAGAATTCCAGTATTGGGTTTAACTTTAAATTATTATATCAGCATCTCACAGATTCAAATGTGAAGGTGGGAACCGAGATAACTGATGGTACAGCAGCAAACTTTGGCTTTGATGTTGGTTATCTAGGTAAGAATTATTTAGGTGGTAAAGTCGATCTTGGAGCCATGGTCTCAAACCTGGGTCCCAAAGTTATCTTCAATGATGAAGAACAGGCTGATCCAATGCCCACCAACCTGAAGCTTGGATTTAATTTCCGTGCTTATGAGTCAAAATATAATTCACTAAATATAGTCTATGATGTAAATAAGCTGCTTGTTGGTGAATATGCATCAATGGACTGGGATGATGATGGAATAATAGGTGGATTCAACGAGGATGGCGACGTCGATGTATCAGGTTACTACAACATCGATGGCAAGAATGAGAATGCACATACTGATTCATGGTGGAAGGGAATATTCACTTCTTTCGTAGACGATTGGTATCTAGGTGGTGATAGAGATCTAGATAATGATAGACTGATTGGTGGATATAATGCTGACACAACGGCTATTGCTGGTGGACTCTACAACAGCGATGGTGATGTAGAAGTTGGTAATAGTGCAGATCGAAGCGTTACTGACGAATTTAACTCTCTGATTCACAGTTTTGGTGTAGAATACTGGTATAACAACATGTTTGCCATTCGCGGTGGCTACTATTATGACCAAGAAGGTAAAATTACAACACCAACCATGGGTGCAGGTCTACGTTACGGCAATTATGGCTTTGATTTCGGGTATACCATAGCAGAAGAAGAACATCCGCTGAATAACACCATGAGATTTTCACTCATGCTGAAGTTTTAAGGACAGAGTTCTATAACCGATCCTGGTTATCATTAACATAATCCAACAATATTTGGTGCGGGGAAAGTATTCATAAAAGCATAATCATATTAGTGCTCGCAATGCTGTCAATTTTACCTGTCCACGGTGAAGTTTTGACTGTAGCTGTGATACGTGTAGAATTTCAGACCGATGATTCACCAGCTACGGCAGGCGATGGTCGCTTTATTCTCCAAGATACCATGGACTTGGAATGTGAGGATTGGACACTTGATCCTCCACCTCACAATGCGACCTACTTTCGGGATCATTTACTCTCCGCAAATAATTATTGGCAACGAGTTAGTAATGGCAATGTTAGCATTGATACAGTAAACTCCAAAGTATTCCCGGAAAACGCCAATGAGGCTTACGTACTGCCACATGATATGCTGTATTATCACCCCTATTTAGAAGATTATGATGAGACTGGGAAATTATTCGAGTTAAGTCGTGACGCTCTGTTTCTTGCAGATTCTGCCATTGATTTTAACGCCTTCTCTACGGTAATCCTCGTTCATGCAGGCATGGGTGGCGACTTTGCATTTGCCCTTGACCCAACCCCAGGAAATATTCCTTCGGCCTATCTTTCAGAAACCGATTTCAACAATCCTGATTATGGTTACTTGGTTACCGATGAAAAAACATTAGATGATCTTATCATTCTACCAGAGTCCCAAAATTTCCAGCAATATGAGGAAACCATCAGTCTTTTTGAAGATACCAGTGACCCCTGTTTTTATCAAGTTGGTTTGAATGGTACTTTGGCGCTTATGCTTGGGTTTCATCAGGGTCTTCCTCCATTATATAATACTGAGACTGGTCGGTCTTTAGTGGGTGGCTTTGCCTTGATGGATCAGGGCTCAAATAATTTTCATGGAATTGTTCCTGCATACCCCGACCCATATACCCGGATTGAAAAGGGTTGGACAACTCCAGATGTCAAGACTATTGGAGATACGGTTAGTATTGCTGTAGATGATCCACCGGTTCGAATTAATATTTCAAATGATGAATACTATTTGATTGAGAACCGACAGCGAAATATGGTAACACCGGCGAATATGACGGTGTGGATAGATTCCTTGATTGCAGATACGGTTTCGGTCATTCTTGGGCAAAGTGGGGTAGTCATTGATGTGGATGAACAACATGCAGGACTACCCGGTAATGGTCTCCATATTTGGCATATTGATGAATCAGCTGAATTTACTGAACAGAATCCCAATGGCGGACCTGTGCAACTGGTTGACTTTCTCGAAGCTGATGGAGCCCAAGACATGGGGTATACCACTCAACTCCTATTTGCAGAATTTCTGGAGACTGGATGGTGGTTTGATCCCTGGTTTGCCGGTAATGAGGGCTGGTTTCACCTGAATCGCAATCAGGAAGTCAAAGGTGATAGCTTACTTTATATTAATTCAAGCACATTTCCGTCTACTAATGCTAACAATGGTCTTCCCAGCCATTTAGCTATAGAGAATATTTCCCGAAATGGATCGACTATGAGTTTTTCCCTAGCATCTGATAGATTAGTGGGGACTGATGCTATCTCCTCAGTTATAGGCTGGGAGTTATATGGGGAAGATCTGTGGGCATTTAATGCTGATTCTACACAGATATTAAGATGTTCAATTGACTCTGGACATTTGGTTATTATGGGAACCGCATCTCTCGATCCAGATAGCGTATTTCAGGGAAGCATAGACAATGGTTTTAATTATGGATATGGATTGATAGCCCCAATAGTTGAGTCTGGGGTTCGTCTCTTTGATATTAGTTCAGGCGAGGCATTTCATGTAGCTGAATTGGACTCAATCTATGAATTTAGCAGGTCTGGAACTGGAATCAGTTATCTAGCGAAGCGGAACGATGGATATGCGAGAGTCTGGGAAAATCTTGGAGAAACAACGATTAAACCTTTATCCTACTATCCCTTGGTGAACTTTTTACCTCCTGAGTCGAATATATTTTTTGCGATGGAAGAAGACGACGACCCCATTCCTGTTGGGGTCGGGAAGCAAGACTTTCCTGTAGAGGATATATCAGTTATTTCTTGGGCATCAATAAATAAATCATTGATGATTACAAAATTGCCTAATAGACGTATTACGACTCTTATGGCTGATAAACCACTTCATATAATTCCTATCGATGTCAATGACGATGGGATCTTTGAGATAGCTCTTTTTTATTCAAATATGGTTAAGATTATTAACCAAGCAGGTGTTTTATGGAATGGGAACCCGTTTTTAGTTGATACTTATTACGGGAATCCAATCATTGCCCCTATTGTTGATGGAGAATTAGGTATTTTCCTGAGACA
>CAZOBQ010000164.1:0-5009 GCA_964578155.1 uncultured Lentisphaeria bacterium | reverse complement strand
CTTCTCTTCTTCTCGAATTTTCTGGTTGCTCCTCAGAGATTCTCCATGATGCAGCTTCTCAGCTTCCAGAGTTTTCTGTCTGCTGGTAATGTCTTTGAGGGTTTCATCAATACTACTTAAGCGTGTATCTAAATTTCGTTCTTCACTGCTTAAGTTTACATGTTCAATGCGACTGGTCTGAGCTGCTTCGCTGGCAGCATCACGTTCATTTAGATGGGTTTGTAAGGTCCCCTCCATCTGACCAATCTCAGCCTCAATGCCTTCACGTTTTCCTTCAGAATCTTTGAGCTGTGGAATAAACGCTGTTATTCGTGCTTGCGCCTCTGTGACGGCAACCTGGAGTTCTTGTATCTCCTGAGTCACACTGTCTACATCTGCTTTTGTCGAATTGATTCCGTATTGAGCTCTAGAATTCTTACGCTCAACTTCCAGCAAGATCTGTCGCTGATCATCGCGGGAGGCCCTCGTTGTTCTGAGCTCTCTCTCCATGGTTCCGACCTGAGTGTGGACTTTCTCAATAGCGGCGCTATGTTCTTCTATCTCATCTACTAATTTTGAAAATTGCTCTCTTAATCTCTGAATTCTATCACGGCGTCCAATAATAGTGTCTTCGCCTTCACCACCAGTCCCACCTTTGATCATGCCAAAAGCGTCATACAAGGTGCCATCCACACTGACGGCTCGCCCCTGCATTTCTTTCCAATTTGGAGTGAATTCATTTTCGACCAGAACCAGATCATTCAAGAGCAGGTTTGCCAGCTCTTCATATCCTGGCTGCGGGTTAACATAATCCAGAGCAGGTCCAAGAATATGCTTCCCTTTCATCACGCTGGCTTTTGCCGGTTTAGTCTTATTAATTGATTCCATGGGTAAGAAGGTTGCAGCCCCGGATTTCTCATCACGGAGGGTTGCAATAGCCTGAATGGCAGACTTGCGGTCCCTGGTAACCAGCGCCTCCGCCAGAGGTCCTAAAGCAGTCTGGATGGCACCTTCATATCGTTCATCCACGGTGATGAGATCTGCAACGGTCCCCAGAATACCAAGCTTTTCAGTATCGACATTCAATAAAGCTCGAACACCGCGAGAGTAGCCCTCACCGGATTCAAGCAACTCCTCATAAAAACCGAGCTGATTTTCAATACTGACTCGCTGACCGCGTTTCTTGGCCAGAGTTTCACGAGTTTCATTGAGTTTGCTCTGCATCTTCTGGAATTCAGATTCAAGCTCAAGGACTTTTGCCTCGAGGGTCTTATATTGGACTTCAGCATCTTTAAAATCCGTCAAAACCAGATCTAATTCCTGCTGGTACTGCTCTTTTGATTCACTGAGGCGTACTTTTTTATTGCTCAAGTGCTCCAGGCTACTTTCATGCTGAGCGAGAGCTGCTTCTTGATGGCTTTTCTGGTGGTTCAGATCACTTAGCTTATTTAAAAGCTCTAAATGTTTCTGGTTCTTGGCATCATATTCGGTCTTGGAACTTCGATATTTCTCTACGGCTGCTTCAAATGCTGCCTTCAATACATCATCTTTAGCTTTGGCCGCTTCAATTCGAGGAAGCAGGTGGGCTTTCTGATTTTCCAGGTCAGCCCTCAAGGTCTGAGAAGATTCTTCACGTTCCAAATGAGTACTTTGTTCAACTTTGATACGATCCAAAGCAGCATTAGCTGCCGCAATTTTCTCTTCAGCGAGTAAGAGTGTCTGCTCGATGGCGACTCTGGTATCGTTATTGGTGCTTACTTTTTCTTGCTGATTTTGCTGGTCAGTCTCAACGATTACCAATTGTTCTTTGGCTTCTTCAACCCGTTTCTCCTCAAGGTTGACCTCTTCACCACTGGCACCATAGCCATCTTTAATTTGGGAGATACGTGCTCGAACAGGAGCGAGCTGCTCCAAAACACTGTTCGTTTGGAAAACAGCCAACGAAAGCTCATCATCTTTTAGCTGACCTTGTACCCGGTCATATCGTTTATATTTGGCCAATTGACGTCTTAAGGTCCCTACACTCTTATCGACTTCATTAATGATATCATTCACTCGATGAAGGTCTTTTTCCGTGGAATCAAGTCGCCGCATGGAGAGTCTACGTTGCTGCTTATACTTGTTTATGCCAGAAGCCTCCTCGATCAATCGACGTCGCTCTTCTTTACTGTCACTGAGGATGGACTCCACCATCTTCAGCTCAATGACTGAATAGGCATCAGATCCCATACCAGTATCTACAAACAGATCATGAATGTCTTTGAGACGACAGGCATTTTTGTTGATGAAAAACTCACTGGCACCATCTCTGAAGACCCTGCGCGTCAGCAAAACATCTGTATATTCTACAGGGAGTAAACCCTTGTCATTATGAATGGTTAGAGAAACTTCAGCGAAGTTAACGGGTTTACGTTTATTCGTACCGCTAAAAATCACATCATGCATGGTTTGGCTACGCAATACTGAAGATTTCTGCTCACCCATGACCCAACGAATTGCATCAACAACATTCGTTTTTCCACAACCGTTGGGACCAACAATACAGGTCAGTCCTTCTGCGAACTTTAGCTTGGTAGGCTCAGCGAAGGATTTGAAGCCCTTTATCTCAAGATCAGATATATACATGTAAGCGGTTTATCTCCAATAACAACGGAGAGCTCATATTTGACTCTCCCAATTTTTATTCTTTAGCCTGGTGGCCAGGTCAATTCTCTGCCACCCAGGACGTGCATGTGCAAATGAAATACAGTTTGGCCGGCACGCTCACCATTGTTCATCACAAACCTGAATCCATCATCTAAACCCATGCTTTTCGCCAAATCCACACCAACTTTAACGAGTTTACCCATGAGCAATTCGTCAGTATCAGTAAGAGCCACTGGACCCGTAATGTGCTTGCGAGGGATGACCAAAATATGGGTCGGTGCTTGTGGGCTAATATCGTTAAATGCCACAATATCATCATCTTCATAGATTAACTCTGCAGGGATATCACCATCCAGAATCTTGCAGAAAATACAATCTTGTGACATATGAACTCCTTTATGAGTTTATGCGGGATCCTGAAGAAGGGCTGAGACTAATCCAACTGCATGAATAGCAGCGGTTTCAGCCCGCAAGCGTCTGGGTCCCAGACCCGTGAAAGTATAGTCGGAAACAGAGGCTAAATCAATTTCATCCTTTGACCAATCCCCTTCAGGACCGATAAATATATTTATATGTTTAGACTTCTTGAGAGATTGATTGCTTACCAAAGGTAAACTTGTATCGCTGGCGTGGCAAAACAGGCTCAAGCCGTCTACTGAATTTTCGATAAACTCATCGTAAGGTGTTAGATCGTGAATCTTGGGTAAGTAGGAGCGTCTACTCTGCTTCATGGCAGCAATAGCAATACGTTCTAGACGGTTCCTGTTAACTCCCTTTTTGATAGTATGGTCTGTCAAGAGTGGAATAATTTGGCGGACACCTAATTCGGTGGCCTTCTCTACAATCAGATTTAAATGATCCCCTTTGAGATTAGCTACTGCCAGGGTCAGTTCACAATCAAGCTCGCCCCTGTTCTCTACTTCCTGGACAATCTTCAAATCAAGATCAGCCTCTCCAATAGTTTCAATTCGAGCCAAAGCAGCCACACCATATCCGTTGACGAGCCATATCTCATCACCCACATCGAACCTTCTAACTCGAACGAGATGATGAAATTCTGCCCCCTCTACTGTGATGCTTGAGTGCCCGCTTTTGAATGCCGGCAAATAGACTTGCTCACCGGTAATCACCGGTGGAGAAACTCCAATCCTACCTGAAAAAACATGCCCTTGTAGGTTTGTTTTGAATCAATCACCCGATCAAATGATGCATAATCATAACCTAAGCGTAAGGTGTAGAACGCGCCTTTACCATTCACTATTTTCACATGCACACCACCACGAACCATGGGAGTAACATCAAGTTCCACATCCTGCCAACGGGTCAAGAATGTTTCGTCATCTGCTGTATTCAGAGAGAGTAAGGGTCCGGCAGCCGCGAATCCTGCGACCTTAATTGATGGATGCATTGATTCTAAAAAGGGAAACCAGGTAATGCCTGCCAATAGTTTGGCAAAACTTAAATTACGATTATTAATAGTTACAGGTTGAGAATAGTAATTGTAGTAAGTGTAGGTATCGCTGCTTTCAACCAAAGCCCAGTCTGTTTCTAAATCCAGGCTGAGGTTTTCCCTGGGATGAAAGGAGTAGAAACCACCCAGGCTTCCACCATAGCTTAATATCTCCAGATCAAGACCCACCGTACTGTAGTTTACATGCTGGCCAGGCTGAGCCCAGGCTGAGCCAATCAGCAACAATGCGATCAGGAGAACGCTTCGTGTGGAGCGTATCATTTGTAAAGGATCATTTTCAGCTCGTGATAATCATCTTTGCAGGCAAAACAGATCTCATCCATATAGCTTTCAATAAATAGTAAGCCTCTCCCGTTGTAGCGTAAACGCTCTTCTGGGCGGGTGGGATCTTTCAAACAATCACGATCAAAACCCAGACCTTTATCTCGAATTCTCATCTCTAGATGAGATTCATAAAGGGTCATCTTGATTGAAACTTCCTGGTCTGAGGCATGAGCATTTCCGTGTCGGATGGCATTGTTAACCCCTTCTTGCAATGCTAAGATAATATCATGTTGAATATCGCTGGGGTAGGAACTGGTGCTCAAGACATTGCGCGCGAAGTCTTGCACTTTATCGATTTGATGAACATCCGAAGGGATGGCTAAGGAATGATCAAAGATCTGCTTATTATTCATATTCTTCACAGCGCAAATTATAAGACAAAGAGTGGCCGTGAGCAAGTATGTATAGCATCGGTTTACATACTGACTCTTGCACGACTCCAGTTCTAATATTTAGACTAATCAAGGTCATTAAACTCAGCATCCTCAATATCAGATTCATCTACATGCAAATGAGGGGAAGAATCACTGCTGCGACCTCTAATTTCACTAGAATCAGTATATTCCACCCGTAATTTACTCAACAGACG
>CAZOBQ010000163.1:0-5009 GCA_964578155.1 uncultured Lentisphaeria bacterium | reverse complement strand
TTTTTCAAACAATACGACGCTATGTTTCGGGTTATAGGCTTCAATAGCAGCCATGAGGCCGGCTGGACCAGCGCCAATGACTATGGTATTGTAATGAGATTCGAGCAAAACTATTCCTGTTTTTGTTACATCAAGTTTTGGATCTCTGTTTTAAACTCATCTACAAGTGAAGCTGCAACCATTCGACTGCTGCCTTCAGCAAAGATTCGGACAATCGGCTCTGTGTTAGAAGCTCTAAAATGGACCCACCGATCTTCCCATGTAATCTTGACGCCGTCCTCAAGATTTGGATCCAGACTAGTGTATTTTTCTGCTAATGATTTTAGAATCTCGGCTGGTTGATAGCCCTGAACATTGATCTTATCCTTAACCATTTCATAACGAGGTAGATCATTAGCGATCTCTCTAATAGATTGGTTTGTTTCTGCCATGAGGGACAGGATCAAACCCGATGCCACCAGTGAGTCTCTCCCTAAGTGTGATTCTGCCAAAATAACACCACCATTCCCCTCGCCACCGATAAGACTATCCTGCTGCTGCATCCTACGGGCAACATGGATCTCACCCACAGGTGTCCGCAACACATTCCGACCGTAGCGTTCTGCCAATTCATCTAAAGCCATGGTGGTACTCAGGTTTGTTACGATGGGTCGCTTGTCTGTGTCTGCTGCATTTCTTAATGCATGATACGAGGCCAACACCAAAGTGTATTCTTCAACCAAAGGATTCCCGTTTTCGTCAATCACTGCCAGGCGATCAGCATCGGGATCTGTGGCAATACCAATGTCGGCTTTTTGCCGTACAACCTCATTCCTAAGATCCATCAAGTTTTCTGGAAGGGGTTCCGGTGTGTGGACAAAATCTCCATCATTCTTACAGTTCATTTCAATCACTTCACAGCCGATACGCTCCAAAAACATGGGTAAGGCTTCTGATCCAGCTCCATTAATCGCATCAATTACTACCTTGGGACGGCTCTTTTTAACTGCTTCCACATTGACCAGATCTAAAGCCATGACATTTGCAATATGTCTTTCAATGCGATCATCTAATATTGTTGTCTCACCACTTGGTTCGGCCTGACTTTGACCCGTCTGTTGTACATTGAACAATTCACGTTGTAGCTGTTCATGTTCTTGTGAATCAAGGAATAAGCCTTCTGCACCAACGAACTTTAAAGCATTCCATTCGATGGGATTATGACTGGCAGTCACAATGATGCCACCACGTGCATTCAAGTCCTTGACCATCAATTGAGCTGTGGGTGTGGGACAAATACCGCAATCGATGATCTCACAACCCATGCGTTTCAGGGTCGTTTCAACAACCCCCTTAAACATTTCTCCCGATGGACGGCTATCTTGGGCAATCACAATACGACCATTATCCATAAGCTGCGCAAATGCCTGCGTGTAGGTTTTTACAACCTCTACATCAAAGCCATCATCTATTATCCCTCTCACACCAGAGATTCCCGATATCAATATTGGCATTACTCTTTTCTCCTCCATATACTCGCTGATCCCTTAGATCAGTTTGTATCCGATCAAATCATCAATTGTTGTTTTTCCAATAGTGAAGGGTCTATTCTCTACAAATACAAACCCCTGTTTATCGTACCATTCTATGGCAGGCCTATTGTCAATCATTACGCCCAGCCAGACCCGGTCAACTTTATATTTTCTGGCGGCTGTTATCCCAAACGCTAACATTTTCTTACCTAGCTGCAATTTCTGAAATTCTGGTAGTACATATAGCGATGTGATATAAAACTCACCCCTATGTTCATTCCAGTAGGTTTTACTATAGCCCACAATCTGTTTATCAACCAGAGCAACACAGCCTTCCACAACTTTCGAATCAAATAGATTTCTCAATTTGTTCAGAGCATAATAGGCGATATGGAACTCCCGTCGATCTTCTTCCGGGATAAATGGCCCATACGCATCTGCCCAGGTGTCCCAAGCTACTTGCTGGATTGCTGGAAGATCAGATCTGCGCCAGGCACGCACTCGTATCATGATCGAAAAGCGGCCTTGAACAAGGAAATTGCTAAAGCACTCCAAGCAATAACGAAGGCCACACCACCGAATGGTGTAATGGCACCGAAGTACTTTTTACCAGACAGGGCCAAAATGTAAAGGCTTCCTGAAAATAGAATGATACCAGCAATCAATAGATACCCCGTAATATTCAGAGCTTTGGGAGTCATTACATTTGCTAGACTGGGTAAGAGCAAGAGCGCTAGAGAATGAATAGCTTGATAAAAGACAGCCTTTTGCCAGATAGTTTGGCTGTAAGCATCAAGAATTGATTTTAAGGCATGGGCACCAAATGCACCAAGAGCAACGGTAAGTCCAGCGAGAATAGCTCCCATAAAAGCAAAGAAGTAAGCTGACATTATTTAGTCCTTTATATCGCGGGCACGTTTTTCCCCACGTAAAAAATATTGAAAAAAGATAGATCCACCGTACATCCTTTTCAGGGTAGTAGAAGCAGCAAAATCAGCCCGTTTCTTTCTGGCTTCCATATGTTTGTTAAAAAGCATAACTGGATGAACAAAATTCCATGCCAATGCCATAATAATGGCTCCCATCCGTTTCCAATCCCCAATCAGTGCTGAAAAAACAAAAGCCACACCTTCAAGGGCAATTCGTGCTGGTAGGATGGTTGCCAGATAGGCGGTAGGATAATTTTTTATGAGCATCATCAGATTATTCCGATGATTTAAATATTTCTTCTGATAGCGATCTGGAGGAAGCGTCCATCCAGAATGATGATATATCTTTGCCGCAGGTGCATTCACAACCCGCCAACTGGCATTATGGAGTCGCCAGCAAAGATCGATCTCTTCCATGTGGGCAAAAAAGTCTTCATCAAAAAGACCAACTTCTTTTAAAGCGCTCCCGCGGAGTAATAATGCGGTACCACTTGCCCAGAAGATGTCTCTGGGAGTGTCATAAAACCCATCGTCTTTTTCCATGGTGGTAAAAATACGTCCCAAAGCGAAAGGAAAAGCCAAAATATCCATGAGTCCACCAACGCCTCCGGCATAGTCAAAGAGTTCAGGATTCTGGGCAGACATAATTTTTGGTTGAACGGCAGCAATCTTTGGATCGGATTCTATTTGCTCCACCATATGGCCAATCCAGTCTGGTTCGTGGGTGGTATCATTATTTAAAACAAGATAATGATCTGACTCTATGCTCCTCAAACCAACATTACAGCCACCGGCGAATCCAAGGTTCTTTGTATTCTCAAAGACATGTACTTCAGGAAAATGTTGTTTGATAAGTACCACGCTATCATCGGAAGAGGCGTTATCAACTACAACAATTTTCAGATTTTGATAAGTGGATGCTGCTAAGGAACGTAAACAGGGTTCAAGAATATCCCAACCATTCCAATGAGGAATAACAACAGTGACTTTTGGTTGAGCAATTTCCTTGTGTGTCATAGCTTTAAAGATACACATGAGAGACTGGGATTCAAATCATTGTGCTGTACTTGAGCATTGGTTTTATGGTTTGATCAAATAGTAGCATCAATTCCTACGTCCTAAAGCCACAAGCGCTGCTCCACTCCACAAATTTAAATCATAACTACCTACCATTATGGCCGTATTCTTTTTGAAATCTCCACCTCTCATAATAATGGAGGTGTACTTTTGTTGTACTGCATCGACATACTGATAACTAACACCATTGTAGTGAATATAGTCAAATTTTGAGCCACCAAAAAAGACGTCATTTTCTGTTTCTGCTTCAATAAAATTATAGACTTCGTAGATATGGTCAATTTCAATGATAAATTTAGAGACTCTCGTAAAAATATTGTATTCCCACAACTCATATTTTTTTGAGATATATAACTTCTCGCCAGCAATATAAGCGCTATTGGCTTCCAGTGGTTCGTTCTCCAAGTTTGGCAATGATGGATAATTTATTTCCTCCCAACTATAAGGTGAATCACTTGAATGCAGGACAACATCTTGTCCCGGCCGCAACACTGGATTTCCAATGATATACACGTGTTGACCATCTGCCGTACCTATAATATCGATGAAGTCAGTATCAATCCTGGTATCGTATCTAATAAAAGTTGATCCATCGTAGTGTACTGTTGTCCCGTTATACCCGGCAAAGTAAATATTGCTTGGTGAACTGCCCCAGAGAGTCACTATCTGGCTAGAGCCTCCCTCTCCCAAATTCAACTCATACATTTTCTCAAAGTTGCTGCCGTCATAATGCAGTATTGAAAGCCCACTCACAAACCAGACATCGTCTGATCCAAAAGCAAAGACACCATAAAGGATTGAATGGTCAACAGCTTCATGAAGGCTCCACTCATTACCATCCCAATGGACTGCATTGTACCATTTTGTTGTGAGAATGCCCTGGTCGTCAGGTTCTTCAACCCGAAGTTGTCCTGCTAGCCATATATCGTCATCACTAATGATTGCAGCATCATACAATTTGCTACCGAGTATACCCAGGGTATCAAATTCCCAGGCAAAATCATGAGAGGTCGTGTCCGGGCAACATCTTTGCAAATCTGTTCCACAGGGATAATACCCTTCATCACAGACGATGGAGTCTAGATCTTCCGGGGGACCAGGACACCCCACAAGCAGTAGTAATAGTATGGGAATAATGAATTTCATCGAAACTCTTAAATATGATTTGAGCATTACTCTCTATGGCCTAGAGCAACAAGAGCCTTGGCAGGCCACACGTTTGTGTCAAAAGTACCAACCATGACTGCTATGCCGTCTTTGAAGTCTCCACCGCTCATATATATTGATTTATAATCCTGCTGAATTGCATCTACGTATTGATAACTACTTCCATTGTAATGAAGGTAATCAAACTTAGATCCACCAAAAACGATGTCATTCTCTGATTCCCCTCCGACAAAATTATATTTTTTCTCAATATGATCTATCTCTGAATCCAGTCTGGATCCCTTTGAAACGATATTGTACTTCCATAATTCAAGGTTTTTTGGAA
>CAZOBQ010000162.1:0-5035 GCA_964578155.1 uncultured Lentisphaeria bacterium | reverse complement strand
CCTACAATTATTAGACTATTGATTGATATTGGTGGTGCACTATTTGCCGGTGATGACAACCACGGGGAAATATCCACAATCACATTAACGCTATCGCCCTGCCCATTTGGGTTTTGCGATGTGTGGTAAGGACCAGAGGAGTGACCCCAGTAATTGCTATTTGCCGTAACCCACTGCGCATTTTCATTTCTGACACTATACCCGGTATTATTTATGTTTGAATTACTGATTACAAGACTATTAAGTGTACCATGTGAAGAAAGATAAATACCATGCGTATTTTGAGAAGTATTTCCCCAAATGGTATTATTTGTAAAATTACCATCCAAAACATCTAAGTACGCTGCACCTCCATTATTTGCATAGTTACGAAGTATTGAAGTACTATCAAAGGTAACGGTAGATCCTTCCATATAAAATCCACCACCCTCCTCGTTGGCGACATTACTGATTATTTTTGAATTAGAGATGGTAACATTTCCAAGTCCATCATACAAGCCACCACCTAGACGTGCAGTATTATCATATATTTGAGCATTATTTATATCAGCTTGTACACCATCACTTAAATAAATACCACCACCTCTATTTGTAGAGGTATTACTCTTAATAGTGATATAAGAAGCATCAATACTACCGGACATAACCGTTATACCACCACCAGAGCTTCCGCTATTACCTTCAATTAGAGTATTATTACATACTAAACTATTGAAACGGGAGTGTATACCCGACCCATCACTTCCAATATTTCCAGAAATAACTGATCCATCAACTAGCAAGCTGCCCCCATCTGCTCCAAGACCACCTCCCCTTCCATCTGCTAGATTCTCTAAAATTTGCACATTCCGAATGACAAGAGAACCTCCTTCTTTATAAATAGCTCCTCCTCGCCAGCCTGAATTGCTTGAAAAGTGAGAATTCTCTATAATTGCTACTGATGAATTTGGCTCTATATATGCACCGCCCCCATATGTTCCGTAGCTCTCACATATATTGTTCATAATATGATTATTTGCTATTTTGGGACTCCCTTTTAAGTATAAACCCCCACCATTTATACTTGAACCATTCGTAATCCTAAACCCATGGATCAATGTTGTAGTATCGATAGTCGCCGTTTGTGGATTCATGTAAATAACGTTACTTATCCCACCACCATCAATAATCGTATTACTTGAATCACCAGCGCTGATAAGCTTGATACCATTGGTCTCAGGCCAGATAATGTTTTCGTAGTATGTGCCAGGCTGAACAAGAACAGTGTCAGTAGAATCAGCAACATTTAATCCTGCCTGGATAGTGGAATAATCATCAGGAATATTAATGATGATTGGTATGTGTTGTGGGGTTGCAAGAGGGTTTTCATAAGCTCCCATATCTGGGTTTGAGCCATTCGGATTTGGGCGTGGATCAATGTTGATATCTGTTGTTGGGGTAATTGATGTGTCTAGTCCGGTACCAATGCACGGTGAGAAATTGGAAATATTATATAGTCCTATAGATGAATTGATATATTGAGGATTAAGAGCCAGGTTACCGCCACCCCACTCCACCGAATTGACATCATTTATTTGAATATTCTCTTCACCACCTTGAATGACCGAATGTGAAATATCGACTGTCATCGCAGGGTGGCCATGGGCTGAGTTATTCATCAGATAAATCTCCTGTAACCCATTACCCCATAGAATGGAATTAATAAGTGAGGCATTCGAATTATAGGCACTGTAAATCGCTCCACCTTCATTGTTATTTGCGGAATTTCCTCCAATTGTACAATTTAGTAATATTGGATTTGATGTCGATAAGTAAATGCCGCCTCCCCCATATGGAGTAGCAATATTATCTATTACGAGGACATTCTTCATTGTTGGGTTTGATTCTTGCAGAGCAATCCCGCCACCCGACCCATTGTTTGCCGCATTCCCTTTTATCATAACATTTAATATTAATGCGTTCGATGCTGAGTTAAGTTGAATTCCTCCACCAGAACTATTTACACTATTATTAAATATCTCTGAATTTGAGATTATACCTGTAAATGCCGTACCATATATACCTCCACCTCTCCCCTCACCAACAGTAAAGTTAGAGTGCACTTTCACCTTTGAGATTTCTGCACTGCTATTTTTCAAATAGAAACCAGGTGCACTATATTGAGACGAATTATTGCTGACGATTAAACTGCTCATTATGGGACTTGAGTTGAGGCAATATACTCCCCCCCCCCCGAAACCCGTTCCGTAGCCATTTTGAATTGTAAATCCACTTAGCTTTGATGAACTGTTTTCACCAGACTCAAAAGTGACCACACTACCACTCTGATTACCATCAATCACTGTTTGTGAAATATATGATGTATCCTGAGTCGTTAAGTAAAGTGAACCAACCACGATGTTTTTGCCACTGAAGTTAATATTCTCAACATAAGTACCGGGTTGAACCAGAACGGTATCCCCATCAACCGCAGCATCAATACCAGCTTGAATAGTTGCTTGATCTGCCGGCACATTGATAGTGGTGGCAGATAATGAAATTGCGATTGAAAGAAGTATGGCAGCAGAACGAATCATTGGATATTTCCTCATATTTCTCTTACTGATTTCATGAATCCTTGAACAGGTTGTCATCATAACTGCCAGGATAATTGGTATCGTACTAATTCCGGATTATTATGCTGGACAATACGTTCATGTTTATTCCATAACAATGTATTCGAGTATTGCCTATTATGAAAGTTCGTGACAAAAACCATCATGTATGAAAGTAATATCAGTCATATACTACAGTATGCAGGCAATCTATATACTCTGAAATACGCAGTAGCTAATTGCATATATACACTAAAAGATATGCTACTCATTTCACATTAAAAGTAGTCTACAATACCCAAGTTAATTGATCGGGGCGTAACATAGCATACTATCTACATATCTGATTTTACACAGCGAATACAGTGGTAACATTCGATATAAACCGAACCGATACCTAGTCAACAATTGTTACCCCAGTAAAGGACTATATTTACCCATATTAGTGCATATTCTACACAATAGTGCTCACACAACGCTCATGAAAATTACAGTGCGCTCTTTATCACACTATTTATACTATTACTTACACTTCTTGGTTTCTCGGACTTAAAATCCCTCGGCCTAAACAGCCGTGCCGGTTCGATTCCGGCCCCGGGTACTAACCTGCGCTCCTCTTTGGAGGAGCTTCGGTCAGCAAGCCAATCAAACCATTATTACAGCAATAAAACTAGGGATAGTTCACCGAAGCACACAGTGCGTAGGAGAGCCCCGGGTACACTGAAAACATATCGAATATAGAATTCCTTTCCCTTACCTGAAATCTTTGAACCGCTCCATAAACTCATCTAATTTCAAGCTCTGATGTCCTGCTGTATGCAGAGTATTCAACTGATCCCTCGTATTGTATCCCCAACTAGCGCAGTAGGTGTGAACCTCCGTATTTTCTGCAACCTCAAGCACAGTGGCAACGTGATCATCTATGAAGGATATGTCTCTTGGATTTAGCTTACGCTTGCGTATGAAATCATTGATGATGGCTGGCTTCCTATAGTCGAGTGTGGCTTGGAACATATCTGCAGGATCTGGCTCAATTCCTTCATTCTGGAGGATCGCCCGCACCGAAGTCAAATCTTTGGTCGTTACGATCATACAAGCGCGTTTCTCGAAAACACCCCTTAGAAAATTGGATAGCCCCGGATAGATGGGATTTAACGCCAGCCATTCCACTAGATTATTCTTCCGCAGAATCGAGCGTTCCTGGTAAAACACATCCCGATAGTCCTCCCGTCTATGACTATTTCGATTAATAAATCCATCAAAATCTGATTGAGTGGCCAGATGCTCATCCTCTGCCATCGACTGAAGAATAAAAACATAGTCTTCCCCCCTCCGAATCTGTGGCCTGAGCTTTCTGAATGACTCGACTTGAGATTTGGGGATAGCACCGTGATGCTCTCTGGGATCGTATTCCCCCTGGTATTTTGAGAAAGCGTTGTGTGCAGAGACCAAGCACTCAAGTATACTGTCGGCAATTACTCCATCAAAATCCAGAGCTAATAGTCTGTCATTATTCAATCTGTGGCGACCTTGATCACAACCTTATGGATCTCCCCACTCCCCAGAAGGGGCATGTGTGCATCTTCTGGAAAAAATATGGCGTATTGACCCGCTTTGAGTTTTAGGATGGTATCAGGTTCATCTGAAAAGCGCTGTACATCTTTGTCATCATTGTACTCTACAACCAATTGTTCGCAGCTTGAGAGAGACTTCCATCCCATGCCTTCCGAGCCATCCAGGACAAGCTGGATATCAATATATCTCTTGTGTGATTCCAGCGTTGATTCCTCTCGGCTACGGCCCTGGACATTTTGAACCATGGCATAGACCTGATCACCATCGATCTCAAATCTCCCAACTGGTAGCTCTTTCAGGTCAGTACTCAGTAGAAAATCAAATGCAGATGCAAAGTGATTGTTCAGTGAAAGGTAACGATCAGTGCTTTTTAGTTCATCTAGAATCATAATAAAACCTTATGTAATTATAATTTGTTTACCATACTCAATAAGAGATGTCATCTCTGTACCCTGGCAGAGCCACCACTTGCGAAGGCTTCAACTTCTTCAAGCCGAGCCATGGTAACATCACCAGAAAATGTCGTTGATAAGGCACCTTGTGCCCATCCCAGACGAAGCGTTGCATCCAGATCCCGACCATCGAGTAAGCCATAAATGAGTCCGGAAGCGAAACCATCACCGCCACCAATACGATCCAGAACTTTAAGTTCACAGGTTGGGCTAATGGCTTGATCGTCCTTTGTCCAGACTACAGCTCCCCACTGGTGTCGATTGGCAGATTCAACCTCACGCATGGTGGTTGCCACCATTTTCACGTTGGGATGATCACGATTAACCTCAGACATCATCTCAAAAAAGACGGAGGTATCCAGCTTTGATTTCTTCTCAACATCTGGACCTTTGACTCCAAGACCAAGTTGAAGA
>CAZOBQ010000161.1:0-5082 GCA_964578155.1 uncultured Lentisphaeria bacterium | reverse complement strand
TGTGCCACGGCTTAAAGCCTTAGCCGAGAGACATGACTTCCTCATATTTGAAGATCGGAAATTTGCTGATATTGGGAGTACGGTTCGCAAGCAATATCAATCTGGGGTATACAAAATAGCCGATTGGTCAGAATATGTGACGGTTCATATGATTGCGGGAGAAGCCATCCTTGACGGACTTTTTGGTGATTTAGAAGTTCCGCGATCAGGATTTCTTCTGGCCCGAATGAGTGCAAAAGGGAACCTCATCTCAGAGACTTATACAAGACAAGTTTTGGAAGTGGGGAAACGTAGAAAGGAATGTGTCAGTGGCTATATCGGTCATGGTGCAGATGTTGAAGATATTAAGCGGTTCAGAAATAAGATTCCTGAGGATCAACTGTTACTCATGCCTGGAGTTAACCTGGACAGTAAAGGTGATGGCCTGGGGCAACAATATTTAACGGTCAAGGATGCAATTGACGGTGGAGCGGATGCTATTATTGTGGGGCGGGGAATTGTGGCGAGCAATGATCCTGCAGGTGAAGCAAGACGTTATCGTCAGGAAGCATGGAAAACATTTGAAATGAAAATTAAATGATGGGGGCTATTGAATGAAAAACTTGATCTCTATGCGAGATTTAAGTGCAGACAAGATTGTTCAATTACTGGCACTAGCAGCAAAACTGGAAAAAGATCCCAGTCAGATCAATCTTTCAAGGCGTGTCATGGCAGCCATGTTTTATGAAGCATCCACCCGAACTAGAATGTCGTTTGAATCAGCGATGAAGCGTTTGGGCGGTGAGGTTATTGGTATGGTAGGTACCAGCGGTACATCAGTTGAGAAAGGTGAAACTTTGTCTGATACAGCTAGAGTAATGGCTCGCTATTCGGACATTATTGTTATGCGCCATCCCATGGAAGGAGCTGCTCGCTACGTTTCTGAACAGGTCAACATCCCAGTGGTGAACGCCGGTGATGGTGCAAACCAACATCCCAGCCAATCATTACTGGATCTGTATTCGATTAAAAAGGCACAGGGGACATTAGAGAGCCTAAGATTAGCGCTTGTAGGCGATCTGAAATATGGGAGAACAGTCCATTCTTTGGCTTATGCCTTGGCTCCGTTTAACCCAGAATTCTATTTTGTGTCGCCTTCATCATTAAATATGCCTTCGCATATCATGAATGACCTTAGGACCAGGGGTGTCAAATTCCATGAAACCAGTGAGCTCGGGAAAATTGTTGATGAGGTTGATATCATGTATGTGACTCGTATTCAGCGTGAACGTTTCCCTGATCGCGAAGAATATGAGAAAGTTAAGAATGCCTATATTATATCAGCTGATCTTTTAAAGAATGCGAAAGATAATATGAAAGTTATGCATCCCTTACCTAGGGTGAATGAGATAACCACCGATGTGGATACAACTAAATATGCTTATTATTTTGATCAGGCAGAGAATGGGGTCTATATGCGTCAGGCGATTCTCTCAACCCTACTAGGGGAGGCAAAATAATGAATGAGCTAAAAGTAAAAGTTGATCCAATTAAAAATGGAACTGTCATTGACCATATTCCTGCAGGTCGGGCACAAAGAGTCTTGGCTATTTTAAAACCGAGATCAAATGACATTGTTATGTTAGGTATGAATTTCTCCAGCAAAGCCATGCAGAAAAAAGATATTGTTAAAATTGAAGGCCGGGAGTTGACTAAGAATGAGGTGAATAGTATTGCTCTGATTGCTCCTGATGCAAAGGTTAGTATTATTAGGGACTATAAAGTTGCCCAAAAGACCAAAGTAGAAATACCTGACTTTATTGAGGGTTTGGTCTCTTGTTCTAATCCAAAGTGTATCACCAATGCTGAGCCTATGCAAACTCGATTTCAGTTAATAAGTGCCAGCAAGCGTGAATTGGCTTGTCAATATTGCGAGCGTGTGTTTACCGCCGACGAAATGGATCATATTTAATTAATGAACGGGAGTGAATAAAAAAGTGGCTAAAATTGCAATTATTTTAGGAAGTGACAGTGATTTACCTGTCCTGGATAAAGGTTTCAAGATCATAGAGAAGTTGGAGCTGGAATTTGAATTGAGAATTATGTCTGCTCACCGTACTCATGATGCGGTTGTGGAGTACATCAATAGTCTGGATGAAAAAGGTATTGATGTAGTTATAGCTGGAGCTGGGAAAGCTGCTCATTTACCTGGAGTCATCGCAGCTCTAACAGTAAAACCTGTTATTGGTTTACCTATAAGAGCGAGTCTTGACGGTGTAGATGCACTCTATTCAATCGTTCAAATGCCTGGTGGTATTCCTGTGGCAACAGTCGGTATAAATGCCAGCGACAATGCTGTTCTACTTGCCGCCCAGGTTCTGGCTTTAAAATATCCCGAAATTGGTACAAAACTGCTAGAGCATAGAGTTGAGATGAAAGAAGCCGTTCTAGAAAAGGATCGCCAAATTCAAGAAAAGTATAATAAGTGATTTGTAGGGAGACTAAATTTTCGTCTTCGCGAGTGAAAGGAGAGAAGGCGGCGATCTCTAGTCTGAGATTGCGTCGTCGTTTCACTCCTGGCAAAGACCAATTATAGGATATTGGAAAAGGAACATCAAATGTCAAATAGTAATACTCCAATAAAGTATGATCAGAATAATCCATATTATAATGGCTCTGTCCAGAGGCTGTATTCAGTTGTAGATAACCCGGAACTATTAGTGAGTGAGACTAGTTTAGGTGGGTCTGTATTTGATGTGGGTACAATCTTCACCATAAAAGGTAGCGACACTACAAGAGCCGGATTTCGTCATCTTGTGTATCAATCCCTGCAGGATGCCAACGAATGGAGTGATTTAGAAGAGTATTTGATAAATAATTGGGGCGCAGGGTATTTCAAAAACCGGGAAATTGTTAAGGAAACCCTTGAGGAATTGAAGACAACTGGCCTTAAAACTCATCACCGTGGAATGGTTAATAGAGCTGATGGAAAGCTATATTCAAACTCTTTTCCGCCGGAGCTGAGCAACCTGACCTTGATCAAGAAATACACCATTCACAAGCCAGATTCTGTCAACTTCATGACCTCACACTACTATGACTATGAGAAGTACTATGGGAACGATAAGTTTGTTATCCCATTGGAATATATAGTTCGCTTTGGTGTGACCAGCGGTTCTTCAATACTCCGCAAGTATAGTAAACTTAGTGTTTCAAGCAAAAAAGCCTATTTGCAGGACTTGGATCTCAAACAAGATCTGATTCCCTGGCAAACCTTTGACGCTCCTATTATAGATCTGACCACCAAATACGAGCCTGAGGACCGGAATATTTCAAGGCAAGAGGCCCTCCTTGTATCGGGGATAGGTGGTGGGATGTATTCAAAATCGTTGGTGAAAGCCATTTTAGCTTCGTTTATAGTACATCGAATATTCAACAGGATGGGTCTATTTCTGTGGGATTTAAAGTGGGAAATTGCTAAAGACGGTGACGATCTGGTCTTTGTCGATACACTTGATACAGACTCAGTGAGAGCAACTCTGATCTGTGAAGTTGATGGTGGCAATTATATCGTGAATTTTAACAAACAAGCGATGAGAGATTATTACATCATTGTGCACGATGATTGGTACGCCGCAGTTAACGGGGCTAAACAGCAAGCAAAAGAGACTGGGGAATCATTTACCCAACTCCTTAAACAGGGCCAGGAACAAGGTACATATCCTGCCACTCCAGAAGTGGATCCCGCGTTCATGTCCATTCAAGAAGATAAATATGATATAATTAAGAAATTCATTGTGGAAAAGGGGAGTGGTGACGATTACCAGCAAGAGGTAGCAGAAATTTCCAGACGTGAAGTGGAATACTTTCTAAAATCCAAAAACAGTGATTTATATAAGAAATTAAACTCAGTTGATTAGGATACGAATAAAAGAAAAGGTGTAAGATGCTGAAAGCAATCGTGACAGTCATGTTGAAAAAAGGAATCTTTGATCCTCAAGGTAGAGCTGTGCATAATGGACTCGAGTCAATCGGCTTCGAGAACATTAAGGGTGTTCGTGTTGGAAAACGACTTGAGATCGAATTGACAACGGATGACAAGGAAAGCGCTGAAGCTGAAGTGCATAAAATGTGTGACAAGATGTTAGCCAATCCTGTTGTTGAATCATACAGCTTTGAGATCCAGGAGGTCTGATGAACTGGGGTGTACTGCTATTCCCAGGTTCAAATTGCGCTGAAGATTGCTTTCATGTCATTGACAAGGTCTTAGGAAAACCAGTCAAGTATCTGTGGCACAAAGATACTGAGCTTGGAGATGTCGACGCGATTATTATTCCAGGAGGCTTCTCCTACGGTGATCATTTACGACCCGGAGCCATTGCTCATCTATCACCAGCCATGACCGCTGTTAAAGAGTTTGCCGCTAATGGTGGCTTGGTAATCGGCATCTGTAACGGATTTCAGATCTTAACTGAATCTCGGATGCTACCAGGAAGTCTTCTGCAAAATCGTGGACTCAAGTTCCTTTGCCAGGATCAAACCTTGGTTGTGGACAATAACTCAACACCATTTACCAGTGAATATGAGCAAGGTGAGACGATCATCTGTCCCATTGCTCACAATGAAGGAAATTATTACGCAAAACCTGAAACCATTGCCGAAATGGAAAAAAATGGGCAGATTCTTTTTCGATACGCCAATTCTGACGGAGAAGTCAGTGAAGCTACCAACCCCAATGGTTCCCTCAATAGTATTGCTGGCATCATAAATCGAACAGGAAACGTAATGGGCATGATGCCTCACCCTGAGCGAAGCTCCGATGAAGTATTGAGATTGACGAACGGTAAGGGTGTATTTATCTCCATACTGAAACATCTTGAAATGAAACATGGATCGGATCAATAAGATGAGTGAAAAGAAAACTGGCATGGAAGAAAAATTGTGGATCAAAGCCGGTCTTACCGACTCTGAATATGAATTACTTACTACGCATATGGAGCGTGAACCAAATACTGTTGAATTGGCGCTTTACGCCCAGATGTGGTCTGAACATTGTGGCTATACACATACACGACCATTGTTCAAACATTTCCTCACCACGGG
>CAZOBQ010000160.1:0-5099 GCA_964578155.1 uncultured Lentisphaeria bacterium | reverse complement strand
CGAAGGATCGAAGGGTAGAGCTTAGAACGGTTGAAGGACGCGCAGAGGCATGTTAGTGTGCAGTTGTTGATGACGACTCGCTATTACTTACAGATCACGCGTAGAAACTTGCGTTTACCAGCCTTGATCACAAATTCACCAGACTGATCGAATGGATGATATTCATTTTGAACCTTTTCCCCATCAATACTGACTGCATTCTGTTTGATGAGACGACGAACATCACCTTTGCTGGCAAAGAGTCCACTGTCGAAAATGACTGATAATAGAGTCTCACCCTCAGATTTCACCGTATACTCAGGCATATCATCAGGAATGTCTTTTTTAATGAATAATTTGTCAAAAGCATCCTGAGCAGCGTTTCCGGCAGCTTCATCATAGTAAACCTTTACCAATTCACGACCCAGTTGTCGTTTGAAGTCTCTGGGATTCTCTCCGGCTTCCATTTTGGATTCAATAACCTTGATTGCTTCCATGGATAGATCTGTGGCCAAGGTGAGGTATTTGACAATCATATTGTCAGGGATGGAGAGAGTTTTACCAAACATATCTTGAGGTGTATCAGAGAGTCCAATATAATTATCATAGCTTTTGGACATCTTTTCTACACCGTCAGTGCCTTCAAGTAAGGGTACCGTCATGATCACTTGCGGAGCTTGACCGACTCGTTTTTGAAGCTCACGACCCATGAGCAGATTAAATAATTGATCTGTACCGCCCAATTCCACATCAGAATGCAAATGCACAGAATCTTGAGCCTGGGCTAAGGGATAAAGGAATTCATGGACTGAAATGGGGAGTCCGCCTTTGTAGCGATTGGAAAAATCATCTCTTTCCAACATTTGAGCAACAGTTACTTGTCCGGCCAGTTTGATCACATCCGAAAAGTTCATGCCATCGAGCCAGTCTGAGTTGTGGACCACTTCAAGCCGATCACGATCCAGAACGCTGGCAGCCTGTTCCAGATAGGATTTGCCATATTCACGAGCTTCTTTCAGTGTGATGCTAGGTCTGGTCTTGTTGCGACCGGTCGGATCACCAATAGATGCAGTAAAATCACCGATAATAAGAATGGCCTGATGACCCAGATCTTGGAATTGGCGTAATTTTCTTAAAACAACGGCATGACCAATGTGAAGATCAGGTCGACTGGGATCGGCGCCCAGCTTGACTCGTAAAGGCTTCCCGGTCTTAGCTACATTTTCCAGCTTTTGTTCAAGAGCTTCTGCCGAGACAAAATCTTCAACGCCCCTGGATAATAGATCGATTTGGTCTTTGATCGGTGGAAATTTCAAAATAGGTCTCCGAAATATTTAAGGACGAAATTTTCTAGCTCGATCCATCTCACGGTCTGCATCACGTTTAATGGATGTTTGTCGCTTATCATGAATGTTCTTACCTTTAGCCAGTCCTAATTCAACTTTCAATTTACCATTCTTAAAGTAAAGCGCCAGCGGTAACAGTGTATAGCCTTTGGCTTCTATCTGATGACTGAGCTTTCGTATCTCTCTTTTATGTAAAAGCAAGAGCCGTGGTCGAGTGGGATTATGCTGGTCATAGTCGTTAGCTGTTTCCCAGGGGGAAATGTGCAGGTTTAGCAGTGAGATACTACCCTTTCTCATTCCAGCATAAGCGTCACCCATAGTAACTTTACCGGCCCGTATGGATTTGACTTCTGTGCCTTGAAGGGCGACTCCCGCTTCGAATTTTTCAATAATAGTATAATCATGAAATGCCCGTTTATTGCGGAGAACCATTCTAATTTTATCATTCGTATCATTCACGGGGAAAATTTATTCCGATGCCTCTTGATAACAACCAGCATTTTAGGCTTTAATAATATGAAGAGGAATCATTGTACTGAGGAAACTTATGCCTGGCTGGTGGCTACATATGCTGAGGAATCAACCCTTCATCTAATACTTCAAGTCTACTTCAGGTCAAAAAATAATCTACTTTAACTGCGATTAATCCCTTGATGAATGGATGTTAAGAGATTATGTTTAAAGTAATGGTTCAAGTGTTTAACAGAGATTCAGTATAAAGGCGAGATGAAAATGCCAAGAGAAGCCATCAAAAAACTCTATTATTCAATTGGTGAAGTGAGCGAAGCCACTGACTTAAAACAGTATGTCTTACGCTATTGGGAATCTGAGTTCCCTCAGCTCTCTCCTGCCAAGAATCGTGCTGGTAATCGGACCTATCGTGAGAAAGACATTGAGCTGGTCAATTTTATCAAGACCTTGCTCTATGAGAAGAAATATACCATCGAAGGTGCTCGCCAGAAACTTAAAGAGCTTCAGGATGGTGGGATTGCGCTTAATGTTACCAGTCTTGAGGAGCCTGTGCCAGTCGTGCAAGCGGCACCCGTTGAAGCGGTTCCTGTAGCACCCATTAAAACTCCCACGCTAGCACAGCCAGTCGCTGGAGCCAATACAGAACAGTATCGTGCATTCCTGCTAAAGCTTAAAGCAGACCTTAAAGAACTACTTCAGCTCATCGAATCCTAAGATTTATCCAATATTCAATAAAGCTTGCTTGATTCAGACTGGATCATGGCTTTAATTAGGCCGCTTTATAATCGGAACGTGGCGCAGCCCGGTTAGCGCGCTTGACTGGGGGTCAAGAGGTCGGGAGTTCAAATCTCCCCGTTCCGACTTAGAAGGTCATCTCGTTGAGGTGACCTTTTTTTAATTCAGGCTATCGAAGAATCTCTGTTCTCATTAGAGGTCTTGATGGTTGAATGTTCTATATTCTGAAAACGAGGCACTCTTAGGTAAAACTATGGCGCTGTCAGCTATTGTTACGTGATATTCATCTGTTTGAGAACCATGGCTGATCTCAAGCTCAAAATCAGAGCCTAAACGAACTATGTTATACTTGGTGGTAGCTGGTCCAAAGGCTGTTAGGCAAACTCCGTCGGGCAACGTCACACCCAATATATCTATTTTAAGGGCAGTTGCGATTAGATCCATATCAGTTTCTATCAGATAGTTCATACATGACCATTCATCAACAGTTGCAATAAGAAGTGACAATTCGCCTGTCCACTGTCCGTCAATCAAAGTATCTGTTACAATAGAGAAGAAGATATCTCCCCCAAGGTCTAGATAGTTGGATTCGTCGTCTTGGTTTTCGCAGCCCAAAAACAATACTATGGATAGAGCAATGATAAGTGAAGTTTTAATCATTATATTTTTCTCTCTAAAACTCTCTCGCTACAGCTTTCTAACATTCTCTACCAAAATAAACTTATGATTACCATGCCCCAGTCCAACCACCACAGATCCATCCCTTTTAATTTCACTATTCATGGAGACCTTGGCTGTGATGGTAATGGTTTCCCCTGCTACAATAGAGTCAAGCTTCCACTGTGCTCTGACACTATTGGGGATAGTATGATAGAATAGGATACTGCCTTTGGGCCGCGTTTTTGAGGACCAACGATAATTGCCACTGCCTTTATGTACAACTTTTACAATTTCAGGATCATTATATTCCCCTGAGGTCAGTACCAGATCATAGGTTATAATCGGAATGTACTTGTCAAAGTGCCTATCAACACGGCGGACATAGCCCGTAATCTCTTCTGGATAGTCCTCCCATTCAGATTCATAGACCTGTCCCTTATATTGAATGGGATCCCCAAATTGTGTGTCATCCAGGATTGAAGCAATGGAAGGCTTCCACTTCACATAAATATAAAATATGCCAATGACGATGGAAATGGTGATTAAGCGTTTCATTTAACCAGCCTTAATCTTTTCAACAAGTCGCTTGAATCGTTTGACCTGCCAATTGTAGCCTGTATTCCTTGTTTTCGATGAGAACCTTGACCACCACATCAACTTGAGCTCCAATCTCCCATTCCGGGCCATTTCGGGCCATCTCATGCAATTTGTAACCCAGATTCAGTCTGCCCTCATCTGTAAAGGTGGTCGCCCACGTGGTATCACCTTTGACCAGCCATAGGAATTCAAGGGCAACATTATCTGCCATGTCAGTGGAGTCTTGGTCAACCAGATCAATGGCTGCCATCAATAATTGTAGACCTGGATCAGTAGAAGGCATAAAATCTCTCCAAATAAAAGCATCCAGGATATATTCTCTATCATTCACAGATAATACAGTAGGAGCGTCAAGTATTCCATCTGGTGTATCTATGATACCTACGTTTGGATCTAATTCTTCTTCACAATTCAATATTGAAAAGAGAGTGAATACTAATATAGAAATATAGACTATATGGAATTTTTCAGACTGCATGTCTCGACCTTCGCTTTCTCAATAAGACTCAAAAGTTCACACTGATCCCAAAACTGACTCGTTGAGAACTGGTCCTGTTGGCCGCATTGTGTCCTTGCTGACTCTATCCTTATAAAACTGGATAAGGATTTCATGGTAATGCCTTAATATCGTGAAGTAACTTTGCCATAATCTAGTTAATTGATACTCTCAAACAATGATGTCGCTAAATATAAATTCACCTATAAATTGAAAGGAACAATATTTTACACGAATGGGTTGAAGCACGTATCAATATATTACCTCATCCGCCGCCTGGGACAAGGAGAAACAATGACATTAAAAGAGAAGTTAGATCTGTTATGGAAATACCTCTTACTGATCGTACTGGTGTACGGTTTTGCGCAGATCGGTCGCTCACACTCCAGAAGATTCTTTAAATCAGATGTAAGCATGGGTATGCCCCACCATGAAGTGATGTGGAAGACTGATGATTGTGATGCGCGTGCCATGAAGAATGTTGAAGTCCATATTGAAAAACACGGTGATGGTGATTCAACCATGGTTGTAACCATTAATGGTGAAGAAGTTGACATTGATGATGTGGAACTCTCTAAGTTCGAAAAAGGTGATAGCAAAGTCTTTATCAAGAAGATCGTGAAAAGCGATGATATGGATAGAAAAAAGATGATCAAGATGAAAAAAGAGATGGTCGAGATGCGAAAAGAGAGAAAGATCAAAGATAAATAAATCTTAGTTCTCATCTATTATTTCAAAGGCGGTCATTTGATGACCGCCTTTTTTTTGCTAAAATAATTCCATTATATACATAAGTTCATATTATCTCCTATATT